>CAZEQG010000024.1:0-14784 GCA_964514295.1 uncultured Alphaproteobacteria bacterium | reverse complement strand
CGGGTCGTCGGCGATCAGTGCCGCCTGCCGGCCGGCCAGGTCGGGCAGCCGCGGGCGGCTCGCCCACCGCGCGCCCTCGACATGGCCCTTGCGGTAGTTGAGGGCGCTGCGCAGGTCGAGGAGGGGGCGGCCGTCCAGCGCCTGGGCGGCGCTGATCACCGGCGCCGGCGCATAGGGGATAGAAGGGGCCGGCAGGCCGGCCTGCGTCAGCGCGCCGGGCTCCTCGTCAAGGATCACCGCGTCATGGCCCATCTGGCGCAGCCAGTAGACCACCAGCGTGGCCCGGGTGGCATCCCCGTCGTCGCACACCACCACCCTGGCGCCACGCACCGCGATCCACTCGTCGGTCGCCTGCACCAGCTGGCCGCCCGGCGCATGCACGGCGCCCGGCCGGTGGCCGGCGGCATATTCTTCCTCGGTGCGCACGTCGAACAGGTAGGTGGTGCGCCCGGGATCGGCCATCCGGGCGGCCAGCGCCCCGGCGGCCAGGCGCGGCAGGTCGTGGCGCTCGGCAAGGGCGCGCGCGCGGGCCTTGGCCTCGGCCGCGACGGCGGGCGGGATCTCGGCCGGGTACATGTTGTCGGAGCCGCGCTGCACAGAAAGCCCGGCCAGCTCCCAGCCCTGGGTGCCGTTCTCCAGCGCCAGCACGCGGTTGGGCAGGCCGAGCGCGATCAGCGACTGGGCGCCGATGATCGAGCGCGTGCGCCCGGCGCAATGCACCACGATGGTCTGGTCCGGGCGGGTGGCGATCGCCCCGATGCGCAGCGCCAGCTCCGCATTCGGGCAGCTCATCGAGCCCGGTATGTTCATCCGCCGGTGTTCGCGCGGCGTGCGGCCGTCCACCAGCACCACGTCCTGGCCCAGGCGCGCCAGCATCGGGGCGAAGTCGCGGGCGGAGATGTGGGGGGTGCCGAAATGAAGCTCCGCCAGCTCGCCGAAGGTCTTGCTCGGCAGGTTCACGCCGTCGAACAGTTCGTAGCCGGCGGCCCGCCAGCCCGGCGCCCCGCCCTCCATCACCGTGAGGTCGGTATAGCCCATGGCCGCCAGCCGGTCGGCCGCCCGCGCCGCCACGCCATCGCCGGCGTCCAGCAGCACGATCCGCACCGCCTTGCGCGGCAGCAGCGTCGGGGCGCGGATCTCCAGGCGGCTGAAGGGCAGGTTGCTGGCCAGGAACGGGTGTCCGTCCGCATACTGCCCAAGCTCGCGCACGTCGATCAGCGCGATCTCCGCGCCATCGGTCAGCATCGCCTTCACGGCGGCGGGCGAGGCGGTCCTCATGCCAGGGGCCGCATGGACCGGGTCTCAAATCGCGAATCGTTCACAGTCGCATTCCTCCCATGGCGACAATAGCCGGTCGCTGCGGCGCTGTCCCGCCCTTCGGCGGCCAGCCTGCCTTTCCAATGGCAGCCATGGGCCGGATTGTCACGCGCCCGTGCAGGCGGCGGTGTCAGCCGTCGTTCAGGTGGCAGGCGGCGTGCCGGCCGGGGGCGATCTCGCGCAGGGCCGGGCGCTCGCTGCGGCAGCGCGCGAAGGCGTGGGCGCAGCGCGGATGGAAGTGGCAGCCCGGCGGCGGGTCGAGGGGCGAGGGGATCTCGCCGCGGATCGGATGGAAGCTGCGCTTGCCGGCGCCCAGCCGCGGCACCCCGTCCAGCAGGGCCCTTGTGTAGGGATGGTTGGGCGCGGCGTAGAGCGCGGCCGTGGGGGCGAGTTCGACGACGCGGCCGAGATACATGATGGCGACCCGGTCCGACAGGTGGCGGACGACGCCGAGGTCGTGGCTGATGAACAGGTAGGTCAGGCCCAGCTCGTCGCGCAGGTCCATGAACAGGTTCAGCACCTGGGCCTGGATCGAGACGTCAAGCGAGGCCACCGGCTCGTCGCAGACCAGCAGGTCCGGCCGCATGGCAAGCGCGCGGGCGATCGCGATGCGCTGGCGCTGGCCGCCGGAGAACTGGTGCGGATAGCGCCCGGCATAGTCGGCCGGCAGCCCCACCCGGGCGAGCAGGGCGGCCAGCATCGAGCCCGCCTCGCGGCGCCCGACCATGCCGTGGACCAGCGGCCCCTCGGCGATGGTGTCGCCCACCGACAGGCGGGGGTTCAGGCTGGCGAAGGGGTCCTGATAGATCATCTGCACGCGGGTGGTGAGCTTGCGCGCATCCTGCAGGCCCTCGGCCACCGGGGCGCCGTCGATCAGCGCCCGGCCGGCGCTCGGCACATGCACGCCGGCGGCGATCCGCCCCAGGGTGGACTTGCCGCAGCCCGATTCGCCGACCAGCCCCAGCACCTCCCCCCGGTCGATGGCAAGGTCCACGCCATCGACCGCATGCACCGTGCGCTCGCGGTAGCCGGCGCCGGCGAGATTGGCGATGCGCTCGCCCAGCGTCAGCCGCCGGGTGAAGCGCTTGTGCACGGCCTCCAGCCTCAGCATGGGTGCCAGCAGCGTACGCCGCGGCCATCGCCGGCCCCGGCCAGCGGCGGCATGTCCAGGCAGGCAGCATCGGCCCGGCTGCAGCGGGCGCGGAAGGCGCAGCCCGGCGGCAGGGCCAGCAGCGAGGGCATCGTGCCCGGAATCTGCGGCAGCCGCCCGCCCGGCGCCGACAGCGCCGGGACCGAGCCGATCAGGCCGCGCGTATAGGGGTGGCGGGGTGTCGCGATCACCTGCTCGGCCGGACCCTGCTCGACGATCCGCCCGGCATACATCACCGCGATGTCATCGGCGATGGAGCTGACCACCGACAGGTCGTGGGTGATCCACACCACGGCGGTGCCGGTCTCCTCGGTGAGGCGGCGCATCTCGTGGAGGATCTGGCCCTGGATCGACACGTCGAGCGCGGTGGTCGGCTCGTCGGCGATGATCGCCGCCGGCCGGTGCAGCAGCGCGGTGGCGATCGCCACCCGCTGGCGCATGCCGCCGGAAAGCTGGTGGGGATAGGCGTCGAGCCTTTCCTCGGGCGCGGGGATGCCGACCAGCCCCAGCGCGTCGCGGGCGCGGCGGCGCGCCTCGGCCCTGGCGACCGGGTCATGGGCGCGCACCGCCGCCACCATCTGGGTCCCGATGCGCAGCACCGGGTTCAGCGTCATCATCGGGTCCTGGAACACCATGGCGACCTTGCGGCCGCGCAGGCGGCGCCGCGCCTCGGCCGGAAGCGCGGTGACGTCGCTGCCCTCCAGCAGCACCCGCCCCGCCACCACCCGGCCCGGCGGATCGACCAGCCCCAGGATGGAGAAGCCGGTCACCGTCTTGCCCGAGCCCGATTCGCCGACCAGCCCCAGCACCCGCCCGCGCCCGACCGAGAACGACACGCCATCGACCGCCTTCACCACGCCGTCGCGGGTGAAGAAATGCGTGGCCAGATCCTCGACCTGCAGCACCGTCATCGGCGCAGCCTCGGGTTCAGCACGTCGCGGAGCTGGTCGCCCACGAGGTTGATGGCCACGATGGTGATCATCAGCGCCACGCCGGGATAGACGCTGATCCAGTAGCGCCCCGACAGCATGTACTGGAAGCCGTTGGCGATCAGCATGCCGAGCGAGGGTTCGGTCACCGGCAGGCCGAGGCCGAGGAAGCTCAAGGTCGCCTCCAGGGCGATCGAGTTCGCGACCTGGACCGTCGCCACCACGATCAGCGGCGGCAGGCAGTTCGGCAGCAGGTGGCGGAACAGCACCCGGCGCGCCGGCAGCGGGGTTGCCAGCGCCGCCTCGATGTAGTCCTTGCGCCGTTCGGCCGAGGCCGCGCCATGCACCGTGCGGGCGAAATAGGCGTACTGCGCGGTCACCAGGGCGGCCACGAGCTGGGCCATGCCCTGGCCCAGCAAGGCGACCAGGATGAGGGCCAGCAGGATGGCCGGGAAGCTGAGCTGCAGGTCGATCACCCGCATGATCGCCGCCTCCAGCCGGCCGCCGTGATAGGCCGCCAGCAGCCCGACCGTGGTGCCGAGCGCCAGCGCCAGCGCACCGGCGGCGAGCCCGATCTGCAGGCTGATGCGCAGGCCGTGGAAGATGGCGCTCAGGAGGTCGCGGCCCTGCGCGTCGGTGCCCAGCAGATGGACATAGCCGCCGCTGCCGACATGGCCGGGCGGGCGCCGGGCGTCGATCAGCTTCAGGGTGGCCAGATCGTAGGGATCCTGCGGGGAGACCAGCGGCGCGAAAAGCGCGAGCGCGATCACCACCGCCACCACCGCCAGCGCCACCACGGCGACCGGATTGTCGGCGAACTCGGCCCAGAACCGGCGCAGCCTGTCGCTAGCCACCGCGCGCCGCCCGGATGCGCGGGTCGAGCAGGGCATAGATCAGGTCGACCGCGAGGTTGATCAGGATGAACAGGAACACGATCATCACCAGATAGGCGACCATCACCGGCCGGTCGAGCAGCGCGATCGAATCGATGATCAGCTTGCCCATGCCCGGCCAGTTGAAGATCGTCTCCGTCACCACCGCAAAGGCGATGGTCGAGCCCAGCTCCAGCCCGAACACGGTGACGATGGGGATGGCGATGTTCTTGAGCACATGCAGCCACAGCACGGTGCGCTCGGCCAGGCCCTCGGCGCGGGCGAAGCGCACATAGTCCGACAGCATCGCCTCCCGCGTGCCGGCGCGGGCGAGGCGGATCAGCAGGGCCAGCTTGAACAGCGCCAGGTTGGTTGCCGGCAGCACCAGGTGCCACAGCCCGTGCAGGGTAAGGAAGCTGAACTGCACCCCGAACAGCGCCGCCGTGTCGCCGCGCCCGCCCGCCGGCAGCCAGCGCAGCTCGACCGCAAAGACCAGGATCAGGATCAGCCCGACCCAGAAGGTGGGCACCGAAAAGCCCAGGATGGACACCGCCATGATGCCGCGCGAGGAGGCGGCGCGCGGCCGGTAACCGGCCCAGATGCCAAGCGGGATGCCAAGCAGGGTGGCGATCAGCATCGAGGCCAGCGCCAGCTCCAGCGTGGCCGGCAGGCGGCTGAGGATCAGCTCGGTCGCCGGGATGCGGAAGACGAAGCTGGTGCCGAGGTCGCCGTGCAGCAGATTGCCAAGGAAGGTGAGGTACTGCCGCCACAGCGGCTGGTCGAGGCCGTATCGGGCGATGATGTCGGCCCGCATCTGCTGGTCGGCATCCGGGTTGATCAGGATGTCGATCGGATTGCCGATGGCATAGACGCCGCAGAACACGATCACCGTCATCACCAGCATGACGGCGGCGGCCTGCAGCAGGCGCTGGATCAGGAATCCGGTCATCGGCGGCCGGCAGGGGGCCGCCGGACCCCCCCTTCCCCCGGCCGGGGGAAGGGGGACGGCGAAGCCACGCGCCCCGTTTGCCCGGTCACGCGCCCGGCTTGATGAAGTAGGCCAGCGTGTCCTCGTCGGCGCGCGGGTTGTAGCTGACCTTGCCGGCCTGGCCGGCCCACACGACCTGGAGCACCACCAGCGGCAGCATCGCGCGGTCGGCCATGGAGATTTCCATCGCCCGCTCGAACAGCGCCCGGCGCTTGGCGTCGTTCAGTTCGCGCGCGCCTTCCTGCAGCAGCCTGTCGACTTCGGCGTTCTTGTAGCCGTTGCGGTTGAAGGCGCCGAGCTTCACCTGCGGGTCGTTGGAGTGGACCAGCGAGCCCAGCGTGTAGGAGCCTTCGCCGGTCAGCGTGCCCCAGCCGTTCATCCACACGCTGTATTCGCCCGCCGCCTGGGCCGGGAAATAGACCGTGCGGGTGATGGCGTTGACCGCGGGCTTGAAGCCGGCGGCGGCGAACATCGGTCCCAGCGCCTCGCAGATGCGCCCGTCATTGGGCAGGCGGTCGTTGGTGCAGTGCAGGTCGAAGCCGAAGCCGTCGGGCCAGCCGGCATCCTTGAGCAGCTGCCTGGCCTTGGCGGGGTTGTAGGCGGGCATCGGGATCTTCTCCGAGGAGCCGAAGAAGCCCTTGGGCATCAGCTGGTTGGCAGGGGTGCCCAGCCCCTCCATGACGATATCGACCAGCGACTGGCGGTCGATCGCAAGGTCGAGCGCCTCACGCACGCGCGGGTCCTGGAAGGGGTTCTTGTCGGTCATCGGCCGGCCATCGGCATAGCGCAGCCGCTTCGAGGGGACACGCAGATCGGGCGTGAGGTTGAAGACATAGACCGAATCGCCCTTGAAGGTCTTCACCCGCGGGTCGCGCTGAAGGGCCGCATAGTCGGTCGCCGGCACGTAGTTCACGAAATCCACCTGGCCGGCCTTGAGGGCGGCGACGCGGGCGGCATCGTTGCTGATCTCCTTGCGCACCACGCGCTGCCAGTGCGACTTGCCGCGCCAGTAGTCGTCGAAGCGCTCCAGCACCAGGTCGGCCTTGGGCTGCCAGGACACCAGCTTGTAGGGCCCGGTGCCGATCGCCGCCTTGCCCGAGTTGAACTCGGGGTTGCGGGCATCGGCGCCGATCTTGTGGCTGACGATGAACAGGCGCACGAAGTCGTAGGGCAGGGTGGCGGCCGGCCCATCGGTCTTCATGCGGATCGTGTAGGGATCGATGATCTGCATCGACTGCACGCGCTTGACATAGATCAGCGTCGTGGTCGGGCCGGTCGCCCCCGGCACCCGCTCGATCGAGAACTTCACGTCCTCGGCCGTCATCTCGCTGCCGTCGTGGAACTTCACGCCCTTGCGCAGCTTGAACTCCCAGGTGGTCTCGTCGATCACCGACCAGCTTTCGGCCAGGCCGGGCTCGATCTGCAGGTTGTCGCCCGACCAGACCAGGGTGTCGAAGATGTGCTTGGCGGCCTCGGCATGGGTGCCGAGGGCCGAGAAATGCGGATCGAGCGATTCAGGGCCGCCGCGCACGCCAAGCGTGAGCGTCTGGGCCAGGGCGGCGCCGGAAAACGCCAATGCTGCCGCGGCGCCCATCAGCGCCGCCCGGTAGGTCTGCCTCATCCATGTTCTCCCTGTTGCCGGTTGCCCGGCGATTGTTCTGCCGTGATGGTGGCACGCCCCATTCGCGATTGTCGAGCCGCACTTGACGGACGTTCGTCCGCGCAGCCACCCTTGAGCGATGCGCATCACCGACATGAACTGGATGATGGTCGAAGCCTACCTGAAGGCCGACGACCGCGTCGTGCTGCCGATCGGCAGCGTCGAGCAGCACGCCTATCTCAGCCTCGGGGTCGACATGATCCTGTCGGAGCGGGTGGCGGCGGAGGCGGCCGAGCCGCTGGGCGTGCCGGTCTATCCGGCGGTCTGGCATGGCATCACGCCCTATTTCTCGGCCTTCCCGGGCACCGTCACGCTGCGGGTGGAGACCGCGGTGGCGCTCGCCCGCGACATCCTGAACTCGCTGAAGCGCTCCGGCTTCCGGCGCATCCTGCTGGTCAACGGCCATGGCGGCAACGCGCCGATCGGGGCCTACGCGCTGGAATGGATGGCCGAGAACCCCGACTGCTCGGTGAAGTGGCACAACTGGTACAACGCGCCGCGGACCTGGGCCAAGGTGCAGGCGATCGACCCGCTGGCCAGCCATGCGAGCTGGATGGAGAACTTTCCCTGGACCCGCCTGCCCAACATCGCCATGCCGCGCGAAAGGAAGGCGATGATCGATACCGAGCGCATGCGCATGACCGGCCCCGCCGGCGCCCGTGCGGTGATCGGCGACGGCAATTTCGGCGGCCTCTATGAACGGCCGGAAGAGGATGTGATGGCGCTCTGGCAGGTGGCGGTGGAGGAGACGCGCGACGTGATCCGGGGGCCCTGGGCATGAGCGAGCCGATCCTGATCTGGGGGGCGGGCGCCATCGGCGGCACGCTCGGGGCCTATTGGGCGCGGGCGGGCCAGGATGTGCTGCTGGTCGACCAGGAAGCCGCCCACGTCGCGGCGATGAATGCCGGCGGCCTCAGGATCGAAGGCCCGGTCGAGACCTTCACCCAGCCGGTGCGCGCGCTCACGCCCGATCAGGTGACGGGTAGCTACGGGCGCATCGTGCTGGCGGTGAAGGCCCATCACACCGGCCAGGCGATGCGCCAGCTGCTGCCGCATCTGGCCGCCGATGGCTATGTCCTGTCGGCACAGAACGGGCTGAACGAGCTGGAGATCGCCGCCATTGCCGGGGCCGCGCGCACCATGGGCTGCTTTGTGAACTTCGGTGCCGACTGGCACGGGCCGGGCCTGGTCATGTACGGCAACCGCGGCGCCGTGGTGGTGGGCGAGATCGACGGCGAGGTGCGCCAGCGCACCCGCGAGATGCACGAGCTGCTGCGCCTGTTCGAGCCCGACGCGGTGCTGACCGGCGACATCTGGGGCTATCTCTGGGGCAAGCTCGGCTACGGCGCGATCCTGTTCGGCACCGCGCTGTCGATGGCCTCGATGGCGGAGGCGATCGGCTCGCCCCGCCACTACGGCGCCTGGAAGGCGCTGGGGGCGGAGGTGATGCGGGTCGCCCGCGCCAAGGGGGTGAAGCCGCGCGGCTTCAACGGGTTTGATCCCGATGCCTTCGCCGACGGCGCGCCCGAGGCGGCCACCGCCGCCTCCATCGCCGCCATGGTCGACTTCAACTCCAAGACCGCCAAGACCCACAGCGGCATCTGGCGCGACCTTGCGGTGCGCCGGCGCAAGACCGAGATCGACGCGCAGATCGCCATCATCGCCCGCATCGGCCGCGAGGTCGGGGTGGCGACGCCGACGATCGACCGCCTCGTCACCCTGATCCACGACATCGAGGAGGGCCGCCGGCCGCAGTCGTGGGAAACCCTGGACCTGCTGGTGCCATGAACATCGGCTTTGCCGGCCGGACCGCGCTCGTCACCGGGGCCGGGCACGGCATCGGGCGACGCATCGCCGAGGATTTCGCGCGGCTTGGCGCCCGCGTGGTGGCGGCCGACATCCTGGCCGACGAGGTGGCCACGCTGGCCGCGGTTCCAGGCATCATGGCCCGCCAGCTCGATGTTGCCGATGCCGGCGCGGTGGCGGCGGTCGCCGCCGAGGCGGGCGCGGTCGACATCCTGGTGTGCTGCGCCGGCGGGGTGGCCGGCCAGGTGAAGCAGCCGCTGGAGGCGGTGACGGCCGAACAGTGGCGCATCCTGTTCGACATCAACGTCACCGGCGCCTTCCACTGCGCCCAGGCGGTGGCGCCGGGCATGAAGGCGCGGCGGGCCGGGCGGATCGTCACCATCTCCTCGGGCGCCGGCATCCGGGCCAGCCTCACCGGCATCCAGGCCTATGCCGCGGCCAAGCACGCGCTGGTCGGGCTGACCCGCCAGCTCGCCCATGAGCTGGGTCCGTTCGGGGTGACCGTGAACTCGGTCGCCCCGGGCTTCGTGCGCTCCAACCCGGCGACCGAGCGGCAGTGGGAGAGCTATGGCCCCGAAGGCCAGGCCCGGCTGGTGGAGGCCATCCACCTGCGCCGCACCGGCACCCCGCGCGACATCGCCAACATGGTGCTGTTCCTGGCTTCCGAGCATGCCGACTGGGTGACCGGGCAGGTGATCTCCGTCGATGGCGGGCGGGCGTGAGCGACCCCGTCCACCAGGCGCTCGCCGCCGACCGTGAGGGCGTGCTGGCGCGGCTGGCGGCGTTCCTGGCCATCCCGTCCGTATCGACCGACCCCGCCTTCCTGCCCCATGTCGCCGCCGCCCAGCAGGCATTGCAGCAGCGCCTGGCGGCCGCCGGTTTCCGGCAGGTGCGGCTGCTGGACTGTGCCGGCCACCGCCCGGTCTATGCCGAGTGGCTGGGCGCGCCCGGCCGGCCGACCCTGCTGGTCTATGGCCACTACGACGTGCAGCCGCCCGATCCGCTGGCCGCCTGGACCACGCCGCCCTTCGCCCCGGCGATCCGCGACGGCCGGATCTATGCCCGCGGCGCCTCCGACGACAAGGGGCCGCTGTCGGTCGCGGTCGAGGTGCTGTGCGCCTTCCTGGCGGTCGAGGGCCGGCTGCCCTGCAACGTGAAGCTGCTGATCGAGGGCGAGGAGGAGGTGGGCAGCCGCCACCTGCCGGCGATCGTGGCCGCCAACCGCGAGCTTCTGGCCTGCGATGCCCTGCTGTCGGCCGATGGTGCGCGCTGGCGGGCGGACCTGCCGGCGCTCAACATCGGCAGCCGCGGCATCGCCGTCATGGAGCTGGCGCTGGAGACGGCGGGCAAGGACCTGCATTCCGGCCGCTATGGCGGGGCGGTGCGCAACGCCCTGCATGAGATGGCACGCCTGGTCGCCGGGCTGCATGATGCCGAGGGGCGCGTCGCCGTGCCGGGCTTCCACGACGGGGTCCTGCCACCGGCCAATGCCGAGGCGGCATCGCTGGTCGACCTGCCCTTCGACGAGGCGGCCTTCCATGCCGCGATCGCCGCCCCGCCGCACGGCGAGCCGGGCCATTCCACCCTGGAACGCCTGTGGTTCCGCCCGTGCCTGGACGTCAACGGCTTGTGGGGCGGCTATACCGGGGCCGGCAGCAAGACGGTGATCCCCAGCCGGGCACAGGCCAAGCTGTCCTGCCGGCTGGTGCCGGGCCAGCAGCCGGCGGCGGTGCTGGCCGCCCTGCGGCGCCACCTGCAGGCGGCATGCCCGCCCGGCGTGCGCCTTTCCTTCACCGGCGAGCCGCATGCCGCGCCGGCCTATCTGCTGCCGGGCGACCATCCGCTGCTGGCCGCCTGCGAGGGGGTGCTGCGCGACATCCACGGCCGCCCGCCGGTGCGCGTGCGCATCGGTGCCACCCTGCCGATCAGCGAGCTGTTCCGGCGCGAGCTGGGGGTCGACACCGTGATGTTCTCCTTCTCCACCGCCGACGAGGACTTCCACGCGCCCAACGAGCACATGAGGCTCGCGGGGATCGACGAGGGGCTGCAGGCCTGGGTGATGGCGCTGCGGGCGGTCGGCCGGCAAGCCGCAACGGACTACGCCGCCTTCCGCGCCGGCTGAGAACCGGGGCGCCGCACGAGGCACCGGCCGGCCGCCGGCGCAGACTTGAGGCGAGGGGGGGGAGTGCCGCAGCGCTGCGTGAAGAGCCCGGAGGCCGGCCGGCTGGCAGCAGTGTGTCAGCCCGGCCGGCGGACCGGAATCCGTAGCTCTGCCTAAGGGGTGCTGCGGGTGCTCGCGGCGGCCAGTCGGATCGACATGCGCACCAGGTCGGACAGGGAGCGGGCGGCCATCTTCTCGATCACCCGGGCGCGATGGATCTCGACCGTGCGCGGGCTGATGCCCAGCCGGCTGGCGATCATCTTGTTGGGATGGCCCTCGACCATCTCGGCCATCACCTCGGTCTCGCGCGGGGTCAGGGTGTTGTGCCGGGCGGTGATCTCGGCGAGCTGGGCCTGGTCTTCCACCCGGTCCTGGCCGCGCCGCAGCGCGGTGCCGACGGCGGCCAGCAGCCGGTCGGGATCGAAGGGCTTCTCGATGAAGTCGATCGCGCCGGCCTTCAGCGCTGCCACCGCGGTCGGGATGTCGCCGTGGCCGGTGACCAGGATCACCGGCAGCCAGGGCGCCCGCTGGGCGAGCTGGCGCTGCAGCGCCAGCCCGTCCATCCCCGGCAGCCGGATATCGGCCAGCACGCAGCCCGGCGCCAGGGCGGGCAGGGCGGCCATGAACGGCTCGGCGGCGGGGTAGGCGGCGCAGGTGATGCCGGCGGCCGCCAGCAGGGTTTCCAGGGAGTCGCGGAGGTCGTCATCGTCCTCGACGACGAATACCGTGCCTTCGACCATCACTCTCTCCTCTCGGTCGGCAGGGTGAAACGGAATTCGGTGCCGGCCGGCCCGGTGGACCACAGGTGGAGCTGCCCGCCATTCGCCTCGATCAGCGTGCGGCTGATCGACAGGCCAAGCCCCATGCCGCCGCGCTTGCTGCCGGCGAAGGGGCGGAACAGCGTCTCCTCGATGTCGGGGGCGAGGCCGGGGCCATTGTCGGCGATACGCAGCTCCACCATGTCGTCGACCAGCGCCGCGGTCACCCGCACCCGTGCCGCCGGCGTCGCCGACAGCGTCATCGCCTCGATGGCGTTGCGCAGCAGGTTCAGCATCACCTGCTGCGCCTGCACCCGGTCGGCGACCACGCGCGGCAGGGCGCGGTTGACGATCGCCTCCACCGTCACCGCCCGCCCGCGCAGGTCAGGCTCCAGGAATTCCACCGCCTCGCGTACCAGATGGTCGACCGGCAGCGCCTCGGGCCGGCGTTCGCCGCGGTGCAGGAAGCCGCGCAGCCGGTCCAGCACCTCGCCGGCGCGGGCCGCCTGTCGTCCGGCCTTGTCCAGGGTGCGCGCGATGGCGGCGAGGTCGGGCTGGTCCGATTGCAGCAGCAGGGCGCCGGCCCTTGTGTATCCGGCGATGGCGGCGACCGGCTGGCTGACCTCATGTGCGATCGCCGAAGCCATCTCGCCTGCCGTGGTGACCCGGCTGACATGGGCCAGCTCGCGCTCGCGCTCGCGCAGGCGCGCCTCGCTGTCGGCCAGGGCGGCGGCGGCGCGCTTGCGCTCGTCCACCACGCAGCCCAGCAGCAGCCCGGTGGTCGCCAGCGCCACCAGGAACAGCTGCAGCATCGCCACCTGGCCGGCCGGCAGGTCCTTCGCCTCCATCGCCAGGATCATGCCGATCTGCACGAAGGCTATCGCCGCCGTGGTGCCGCCCAGCCCGTGCCGGGCGGCCACCCATACCAGCGGCAGGAACATCGGATAGAAGAAGGTGAACTCGTCATTCTCGTCGAGTGTCAGGTCGACACCGAAGACGATCGCCAGGCACAGCAGGAAGGCGGCGGCCTGACAGGCGATCTCGATCACCGCGCGGGTGTCGCGCACCGCCGGGACGATCGCCAGCACCCGGTCCCGGCACAAGATCAGCGGCGTAAGCACCAGGATGCCGATGAGGTCGCCGATCCAGAACCGCACCCCGGCCGTGGCCGCCTGGCTTGGCGTCAGCAGCCCGGCGGCGAGGTGGGGCAGCACGTAGATCAGGGCCGCCAGCAGCGCCGAGCCCACGCACACCCACAGCAGGGCGATCATGTCGCTGAGGCGGCTCAGCCTCGGGTCGAAGCCGGCGACACGGCGCAGCAGCACGCAGGCGCCGACATAGACCATGGCGGCACAGGCGGCGCTGGGCAGGCTGATCTGCCAGGTCGACAGGGAGCCGCGCACCGCCAGCTCCGCCAGCACCGCCGCCAGCGGCATGGCCGGCCACAGCCCCAGGCCCTGCGACAGCATCAGCGCCATCCCCAGCCCGGGCGGCGGGTTCCACGGCGTGACGCCAAGCGGCGACAGGGCGTTCAGGAAGCTGACCCGGTCGAGCACCAGATAGGCGACAAGGAAGGTCAGGACGAGCAGCGGCTTCGGCATTTGCGGGGCAGCTAGCGGAAGCGGCTTGTCGTCGGCCATTCGGGGGAACGCCTATTCGTGGCGGAGCGCCTCGATCGGATCGAGCAGGGCCGCCCGCCGGGCCGGCCAGTAGCCGAAGAATACGCCGATCATGCCGCTGAACACCACTGCCACCACCACCACCCCGGGCTCCACCAGCACCGGCCAGCCGCCGATGTCGGCCACCGCACGCGCGGCCACCGCGCCCAGCGGCACGCCGATCAGGCCGCCGATGGTGGCGAGCGTGGTGGCCTCGACCAGGAACTGCCGCAGGATGTCGCGCCGGCGTGCCCCGATCGCAAGCCGCAGGCCGATCTCGCGCGTGCGCTCGGTCACGCTGACCAGCATGATGTTCATCACCCCGATGCCGCCGACCAGCAGCGAGACGGCTGCGGTCGCGGTGAGGAACAGGGTCAGCACCTGGGCCGAGGCATCGACCGTGGCCCCCACCTCGCTGAGGTTGCGCAGGTTGAAATCGTCGCCGGCATCGGCCGGCAGGCGGTGGCGCTGGCGCAGCAGGGCGCGGATGTCGGCCTCGGCGGCGGCCATGTCCTCGCCCTCGCGCACTTTCATCAGGATCGAGCCGACGGCGCGCGGGTTGGCGCGGTTGCGCCCCATCAGGCGGCGCTTGGTGGTGAGCAGCGGGGCGAAGCCGGCATCGTCCTGGTCGCTGCCCTGCAGCGTCTGGCCCTTGCGCTCCAGCACGCCGATCACCTGAAGCGGCACGTCGCGGATGCGGATTTCCTGGCCGATCACCTCCTCGCCCTCGCCGAACAGGTTGTCGACCACGGTGCGCCCCAGCACGATCACCTTGGCGGCCGCCCGCTCCTCCTCCGGGGTCCACAGCCGGCCCTCGGCCAGCACCCATTCGCGCGCGATGAAGTAGTCGAGCGTCACCCCCCAGGTGCCGGTCGACCAGTTCTGGTTGCCGCGCACATACTGCATGTTCGGCGCGCGCACCTGCGCGGTGACCGCTTCGAGCTGCGGCAGGTCGCGCAGCAGGGCGGTCGCGTCGTCCTCGGTCAGGGTGGAGCGGGCGCCGGCGCCGAGCCTTGCCCCGCCGGTGGTGATGCTGCCCGGCCACACCACGATCAGGTTGGCCCCAAGGCTGCGGATTTTGCCCAGCACCTGCTCGCGCGCGCCGGCGCCGATGGCGGCAACCGCGATCACGGCCGCCACGCCGATGATGATGCCCAGCATGGTCAGCAGGCTGCGCAGCAGGTTGGCCCGCAGCGCCTGCAGGGCGGCGCGCACCGCATCGGCCGGAGTCATGCCGCGGCTGCCATCAGCCCGGCGGCATCGGCCGGCGCGTGGCGCTCGTCGGCGATCAGCCGGCCATCGCGGAAACGCAGGGTGCGGCCGGCAAACCGCGCCACCTCCGCCTCATGGGTCACCAGCACGATGGTCTGGCCATCGCGGTTCAGGCGCTGGAACAGGGCCATGATCTCCAGGCTGGTGCGGCTGTCCAGGGCGCCGGTCGGCTCGTCCGCCAGCACCAGCCGCGGCCGGTTCACCAGCGCCCGG
>CAZEQG010000023.1:0-14830 GCA_964514295.1 uncultured Alphaproteobacteria bacterium | reverse complement strand
TAGAGCGCACGGGGGGCGAGCGGCGCGCGGCGCGGCGCGGGCCGCAGCGCCAGCGCCCGCCGCACCGCCTCCTTGTGCGGGGCCGCCTGCTCGAGGCGCAGCCGGATGGCCAGCGCCACCTTCTGCCGGACCTTCAGCACCGACAGGTCGTGCTGCGCCAGGCCGGCCAGCATCTGCCTGTCGGCCTCCTCAAGATGGACCGTCAGCACCTCGGAGATGCCGCCGGGGAAGGCCAGCTCCGCCGCCCCCTCGGGCAGGCCGAGGTCGCGTCCGGCGGCGGCCAGCGCGCTCGCCGACCAGCCTTCGAAGGGGACATGGGCCAGCATCGCCTGGATGATGCGCGCGCGATCCCCGATCATCGTCAGTCCTCCGCGATGTCGAGTTCCGGCCGGGTCGGTGCCGTGGCGCCGAGGGCGACCATCTCCTCGGTGAAGCCGAACAGGGTCATGTCGGTCATGCGCTGGGGGTAGAGGATGCCATCGAGGTGATCGACCTCGTGCTGGACCACCCGGGCGTGGAAGCCGCCGACCACCCGCTCGACCGCCACCCCGTCAAGCCCGACGCCGCGGTAACGCACCCGGGCCGGGCGCGGCACGGCGCCGCGCATGCCCGGCACCGACAGGCAGCCCTCCCAGGCCAGCGCCACCTCGTCGCCGACCGGCTCCACCTCCGGGTTCACCAGCACCGTCAGCGGCAGCGCGCTGTCGGCCGGATCGTCGGTCACCCGGGCCGCCGGCACCATGAAGATCACCACCCGCCTGGACACCCCGATCTGCGGTGCGGCCAGGCCCACGCCCATGGCCGCCTGCATGCTGTCCAGCATGTCGGCGACCAGGGCATGGATTTCCGGCGCGCCCGGATCTGCCACGGGCTCGGCCTTGCGGCGCAGCACCGGATGGCCCATCCGCAGGATCGGCAGCGCCGCCATCGCGACCGGCGCCCTAGAGGACGCTCTCAACCCACTGGTAGAGCGCGCCCTTGGGCAGGGCACCGATCTTGGTGGCGGCAACCTGGCCGTCCTTGAACAGCATCAGGGTGGGGATGCCGCGCACGCTGTATTTCTGCGGCGTCTGCGGGTTCTCGTCGATGTTGATCTTGGCCACCGTCACCCGGTCCTTGAGGTCGCTCGACAGCTCCTCCAGCGCCGGGGCGATCATCTTGCAGGGCCCGCACCACTCGGCCCAGAAATCCACCAGCACCGGCCCGGATGCCTTCAGCACATCCTCGGGAAAGCTCGCGTCAGTCACCTTCTTCGTGCTCATGGCACTCCTTCATCCACGCTGGAAGACCCGCCGCCGGGCCACTCAAGCCCCGCATCCTAGATGGGGATGCCAGGGCGTCAAGTCACGCCCCTGCGGGTTGAGCAGCTTCGCGCCCGGGGGCGGCCGGAGGCTAGTCCGCCGGTGTGGCGCGGCGGTGGAGGTGGCGGTCGGCGGCGAGCAGGATGCCGCTGGCAATCGCGGCCACCACCGTCAGCATGAAGGTGATGGCCATGATCAGGTCGACATTGTGCAGGCCGATCGCGCGCATCAGCACATTGCCGAGCCCCCGCTGGGAGGCGAACATCTCGCCCAGCAGGGTGCCGATCAGGGTCAGCGCGAAGCCGATGCGGATGCCGGTGAAGATTTCCGGCAGTGCCGCCGGGATCAGGATCTTCCAGGCCATCTCCCAGGGCGTGTAGTTCAGCACCCGGCCGGTCTTGATCAGGATCGGGCGGATGTTGCGGATGGCGTTGATGGTGAACAGGGCGATCGGGATGATGCCGTGGATGGCGCCAAAGGCGACCTTGGCCGACATGCCGAGCCCGAAGGTGAGCAGCAGGATCGGATAGAGCGTCAGCTTCGGAATGGAATAGATCGCCACCAGCATCGGCTCGAAGATCTGTCCGGCAACCCGCGCGAAGCCAAGCACCAGCCCGGTGCCGAGCCCGATGGTCACGGCAAAGAACACCGCCGCCGCGAAGGCGCGCAGCGTCTCCTCGATATGCGGCCACAGCATCGGCCCGGCCAGCAGGGCGGCGGTGATCTGCACCGTCTGCACCGGCGAGCGCAGCGCCATGTCGCCCGCCAGCCAGTACAGCCCCTGCCACAGCACCAGGAGCCCGACCACCAGCAGCACCGGCCCGCGCCACGCCTTCATCGCAGCCCCCGCCGCTGCAGGATCGTCTGCTCCCACCAGCTCACCAACAGGTTGATGCCGATCGAGATGATCAGGATCAAGACGATCAGCGGATACATCGTGTGGTTTTCGAAGTTGTTGTAGGCAAAGGAGATTTCGAAGCCCATCCCGTCCGAGGACATGATGAACTCGGAGCCGATGATGCCGATCAGGGAATAGGCGACGGCGAATTTCACCCCCGTCAGCACATAGGGCGCGGCATAGGGCAGGGTGACGCGCAGCGCGGTCTCGACCGGGGTCATGCGCGCGATCCGGGCGGTCTTCAGCAGCACCTGCGGCACCCGGTCCAGCCCGTTCAGGGTGTTCACGATCACCGCGATCACGCTGAGCAGGAAGGCGATGGCGATCTTCGGGGCATCGCCGACGCCGAACAGGATGATCAGCAGCGGATAGAAGGCGATCACCGGCACCGCGTAATAGGTGGCGAACAGCGGGTCGAGGGCGTCGCGCATCAGGCGCAGGCGGTGGACCAGGACGGCAAAGACGATGCCGAAGGACACCGACAGGCAAAGCGCCACACCGGCATTGCTCATGGTCTTGGCGATCGCGGCATTGTGCTTGCCTGAGGCCAGCATGTGCCAGAGATCAACCGCGATCCGGGAGGGCGCCTGCATGGTGAAGGCGTCGATCACGCCGATCCGGCACAAAAGCTCGATGCCGCCGATGGCGCCGGCGATCACCAGCAGCCGCCACAGCGCCAGGTGCTTCATGGCGCCGCCTCTGCCTTGCCGATCGACTTCATCGATTCCTGGCGCAGCGCGCGCCACAGCCGGGCGGTGACGGCGCCGAATTCCGGCTTCTCGACGATGCGGCTGTCGCGGTCGGCCGGCCAGCCGGTCTCGATCACCTCCATCAGCCGGCCGGGCCGGGCGGACATGACGCCGATGCGGTCGGCCAGCATCGCCGCCTCGTCAAGCGCATGGGTGATGAGGAAGATGGTGGCGCCGGTCTGCCGCCACAGGCGCAGCACCTCCTCGCCCATCAGCAGCCGGGTCTGCTGGTCAAGGGCGCCGAAGGGCTCGTCGAGCAGGATGAGGCGCGGATGCATCACCAGCGTGCGGGCGATGCACACGCGCTGGCGCATGCCGCCGGAGAGCTGGGCCGGATAGGCGCCGCGGAACTCGCGCAGGCCCATCAGGTCGATCGCCGCCGCCACCCTGGCCTCGCGTTCCTCGCGCCCGATCGGCGCCTGGCGCAGGCTGACGGCGATGTTCGCCGCCACATCCAGCCAGGGAAAACAGGCATCCTCCTGGAAGACGACGCCGACCCCGTCCGGCACCCGGCCGGCGATCGGCGCGCCCTCGAAGGCGATGTCGCCGGCCGAGGGCCGGCTGATGCCGGCGATCAGTTCAAGCAGGCTCGACTTGCCGCAGCCCGAGGGGCCGACGACGGCGAAGAACTCGCCCTTGCGCAAGTCGAGGTCGACCGGCCCGAGGGCATGCACGTCGCCCCCGGGCCCCTGGCGCGGAAACACCTTGGTGACGTTCCGCAGGCTGACATGGATATCCGTCACGGTTGCCGCCGCCGCCTCACTTCACCGGGGTCTTGATGTCGTCCGGCAGGAAGCGGGTGTCGATGATGGCGTTGAGGTCGACATTGCCGGTGATGGCGCCCACCGACTTCTGCGCCTCGACCATCCGCGCCAGGCCGGTCAGGTGGATCTGGCCGGTGCCCCAGTAGGGAATGCCGTTGGTCTTGGAGTTGATCAGGTTGGTCACCGTCGCCTTCACGTATTGCGGCTCGATGGTGTTGTAGTGCTTGGCGATCATGGCGCTGGCCTCGTCCGGGTTGCTGGCCATGAACTCCACCGCCTTGCGCCGGCCGCGGATCACCGCGCTGATGAACTTGCCGTGCTCGGCCATCATGCTGGTCAGCGCCACGCCGACCACGTTATCGAGCGGCGGCAGGATCTCGCTCGCAACGGCGATCTCGCGGTACTTGCCCTTGAACTTCGACCACAGCGGCTCCGTGATCGGGGTCATGTCGATGGTGCCGATGTCGAGGGCGGTCAGGCTTTCGCCGAAGCCGCCGGTGCGCACCATCTGCACATCGTCCTTCTTCAGCCCGGCCCCGTCCAGCAGGATGTGGAGCAGCGCCACGCTGGTGGCGCGGGGGTTGTTGAAGCCGACCTTGGCGCCCTTCAGGTCCTTGGGCGACATGATCTTCGAATCGTTGCGCACGAACCAGGCGAACTCGGCCACCGTCAGCACGTTGTCGGACACGATCTTCAGGTCGACGCCGGCCTGGATCGCGCCGATGGCGGCACCGGGGTTGATCTCGGCATAGGGCACGCCGGCGGCCATCATGTTGCGCAGCGTGGTGCCGCCGCCGGCCGAGGTGATGATGCCCTTCACGTCGATCCCCTCGGCCTTGAAGAAGCCCTTCTCCAGGGCCACGGCGAAGGGCATGCCGTTGGCCGAGACGCCGAAATTGGTGACGACGATCTCGTACTGGGCCTGGGCGGCGGTCCCCCCCAGCGCCGTCAGGGCGGCGGCGAACAGGCCGCCAATGAGGGTGCGATGCAAGCGTCCGGTGCGCATTGGCGTTTCTCCCAAAGTTTCCGCGGTCACCTTGGTCGCCCGGCAGGCCGGCATCGAAGGCAACCATTGTTGATTGTGCAGATTAATTCTATCACGGTCAGGACAGAGATATTAACGTTCGATCTTGATCTCTGCGTCAAGATTTTATGGATTCGCACTGTATTGAAGCAATATTTATAGACTATGTCGATGCGATCCATCGATGGCAGTAATTCATCGGCGCGGCAATGGTCGCGGGCGCCCGGCTTGCGCCCACCGGAACGCTGTGGTCACAATGGCCAGCCATACCGCCCCGGGGCCGAGCGACCATGGAACTGCGCCACCTGCGCTACTTCGCCGCTCTGGCGGACGAGCTGAGCTTCACGCGGGCGGCGCGGCGGCTGAACATTACCCAGTCCACCCTGTCGCACCAGATCAAGCAGCTTGAGGAAGAGATCGGCCACGCGCTGTTCGACCGGGTGGGCAAGCGGGTGATCATCACGGAGGTGGGCGAGGCGCTGCTGCTGCACGCCACCCGCGCCCTGCGCGAGGTCGACGAGGGGCTGCGGGCGATGAAGAAGCCGGCGGACCCCCTGACCGGCGTGCTGCGCATCGGCGCCACCCACACCTTCAACATGAGCCTGATCCCCGACTGCGTGGCCGCCTTCCTCGAGCTGCACCCGCGCATGCGGGTGACGGTCGAGGAGATGTTCGCCGCCGAGATCGAAACCCAGCTCAATGCCGGCACGATCGATATCGGCATCGCCTATGAGCCGCTGAACAGCGAGAAGCTGAACTACGAGCCGCTCTACATCGAGGAGATGGTGCTGGCGGTCTCGCCCAGCCATCCCTTTGCCAACCGCAAGCGGGTGCGGCTGGCCGAACTGCACCGCCAGTCGCTGGTGCTGCCGAGTGCCGCCTCGCTGACCCGCCACATCATCGACAACGCCCTGCGCTCGGCTGGCGCCGAGCCGGTGGTGGCGGCCGAGATCAACTCGGTCGCCGGCATGCTGGCGGTGATCCGGCGCACCCATCTGGGCGCCATCGTGTCGCGCCTGGCGACCGACGGGGCGAACGACATCAGGATCGTGGCGCTGGAGAGCCCGACGCCGCTGCGCGCGCCGGGGCTGCTCACCAATGCCGCGGCGATCCCCAGCCCGGCCTTGCGTTCCTTCGTGGGCATCGTGCGCCGCACCGTGCTGAGCCGCCGCCAGGTCGACGCGCGCTGACGCCGGGGGCCCTACATGCCGAGCCGCATCCGGTTGGCGACGATCTGGCCGGTCATGAAGCCGCCGGCGGTGCCGGACAGGAACAGCACGATCTCGGCGATCTCCTCGGGCTTGGAATAGGTGCCAAGCACGTCGAGGGCGCGCTTGCCCTCCCAGTCCTTGATCGCGGCGCGGGCGAGCGGCGTGTCGGTCATGCCGGGGTTGAGGCCGTTCACCGTGATCCCGTCCCTGCCCAGGATCATCGCCAGGCTCTTGGTCAGGGCGATCATCCCGCCCTTGGTCGCGGCATAGTGGGAATAGTCGACGCTGCCATACAGGCCGCGGTCGGATGTCACCAGGATCATGGTGCCGGACTTGCGCGGCACCATCACCCGGGCCACTGCCTGGGTGACGTAGAAGGTGCCGTCGAGGTTGATGCGCATGATGTCGCGCCAGTCCTCGTCGGTCATCTCCAGGAAGGGCTTGCGCGGACACACCCCGGCGCAGTGCAGCAGCACGTCGATCCGGCCGTGGCTGGCGGCGACGCCCTCCACGAAGGCGCGCACTGCCGCCGAATCGCCGATATCCACGGTGGCGGCACTGGCACTGCCGCCGGCGGCCACGATCTCGCGCGCCGTCTCATTGGCGTTGTCGCCGCTCCAGTCGGCGATCGCCACCCGGGCGCCATGGGCCGCCAGCAGGCGCGATGATGCCTTGCCGATGCCGCTGGCCCCGCCGGTGACCACCACCACCTTGTCCTTGACCGACATGTCGTTTCCTTCCCTTCGGGACATGCGCCCCGGGGCGGCGGGCCGCCCCGGGGCCGCGGGTCACTCGCGCTCGACGCCGGCGAGCGTCAGCATCTGCGTCCACTGCGTGATCTGCTGCGCCTGGAACGCCCCCAGCTCGGCCGGGGTGGTGGGGAAGGGCAGCATGCCGAGCTTCTGCATGTAGTCCTCCACCTCCTTCGACTTCAGCACCTCGACGAAGGCCTTGTTCAGCGCATCGACCACGCCGGCCGGCGTATTGGCCGGGGCGAAGGCGGCGATCCAGCCGATCACCTCGTAGTCGGGCACCGTGTCGGAGACCGGCGGGATGTTCGGCAGGGCCTGCAGGCGCGTCTTGGAGGTGACGCCGAGCGCGCGCAGCGTGCCGGCCGCCATGTGCTCGGAGATGTTGAAGTAGTCCACCGTCATGAAGTCGATGCGCCCGGCCAGCAGGTCGACCACCGCCTGCGGCTGGGAGCGGTAGCTCGCCTTCACCGCGGTGAAGCCGGTGCGGCTCATCAGCAGGGAAGCGTTGGCGAGAGAGCCGGAATTGCCGGTGCCCCATGACAGCTTGCCGTCATTGGCCTTGGCGTAGGCAATGAACTGCTTCATGTCCTGCACCGGCAGGCCGGCGCGCACCACCACCAGGTGGGGGTTCTTGGTGAGCCCGCTGATCGGCACGAAGTCCTTCACCGGGTCATAGTTGAGCTGCTTGTAGAGGTAGAGATTGGCGGCATGGGCGGAGTTCGACGAGACGATGATGGTGTAGCCGTCGGCCGGGGCCCGGGCCACCTCGCGGGCGCCGATGCTGCCATTGGCGCCGGCCTTGTTCTCGATCACGAAGCTGGTGCCGAGGATCTTGCCGGCCCGTTCGCCGACCAGCCTTGCCACCCCGTCGGAGATCGCGCCGGCGGCAAAGGGCACCACCATCTTGATCGGCTTGGCCGGATAGGCCTGGGCGTGGGCGGCCATCGGCAGCAGGGCCAAGAGGCCGGCGAGCGTCAGGATGCGGTTCATGGTCGTTTCCTCCGTTGCTTGTGTTATCAGGAGCAGGTCAGGACCTAGCCATCGCGGAAGGTCTCGTCGCGCCAGCGGCGGGCGGCGGGGCCAAGCACCAGGGCCAGCATCACCAGCGAGGCGAGCAGCAGGGCCGCACTGATCGGCTGGGTCACGAACACGCTGGCATCGCCGCGCGACAGCACCAGGGCCCGGCGCAGGTTCTCCTCCAGCGCCGGGCCCAGGATGAAGCCGAGCAGGAAGGGTGCCGGCTCGCAGCCCAGCCGCAGCAGCACATAGCCGGCGAGACCAAGGGCGGCGGCGGCATGGATGTCGAAGGCCCGATTGTCGAGGCTGATCAGCCCGACGCAGCAGAAGGCCAGGATCGCCGGGTAGAGCAGCCGGTAGGGCACGGTCAGCAGCCTGATCCAGATGCCGATCAGCGGCAGGTTAAGCACCACCAGCAGCAGGTTGCCGATCCACATGCTGGCGATCATGCCCCAGAACAGTTCGGGGCTCTGGTCCAGCACCTGCGGGCCGGGGGTGATGCCCTGCATGGTCATCGCCCCCAGCATCAGCGCCATCGTGGCACTGGTCGGAATGCCCAGCGTCATCAGCGGGATGAAGGAGGTCTGGGCGCCGGCGTTGTTGGCGGCCTCAGGTGCGGCCACTCCCTCGATGGCGCCCTTGCCGAAGCGCGCGGGCTCCCGGGCCACCTTCTTCTCGATGGTGTAGGCGGCGAAGGAGGCGAGCAGCGGCCCGCCGCCCGGCAGCACCCCCAGCAGCGAGCCGACCGCCGTGCCGCGGAAGATCGGGGCGACCACGCGCTTCAGGTCGTCGCGGCTGGGCAGCAGGCCGCGGACATTGCGGGTGAAGGCCTCGCGCTGTTCGGTGTGGTCGAGGTTGCGCAGGATCTCGGCGAAGGCGAACAGCCCCATCGCCACCACCACCACGTTCAGCCCGTCGTAGAGATCCTCGAGGCCGAAGGTGAAGCGCAGCCGGCCCGAATTGATGTCCGGCCCGATCAGCCCGGCCGCCAGGCCCAGCAGCACCATGCCGACCGCCTTCAGCAGCGAGCCGCTGGCCAGCACCACCGCCCCGATCAGCCCGAACACCATCAGCGAGAAGTATTCCGGCGCCCCGAAGCTGAGCGCCATGGCCGAAAGCGGCGGGGCGAACACCGCCACCAGCAGTGTTGCCACCGAGCCGGCGATGAAGGAGGCGATGGCAGCGGTGCCCAGCGCCGGCCCGGCGCGGCCCTGCCGGGCCATCTGATAGCCGTCGAGGGTGGTCACCGCCGAGGAGGCCTCGCCCGGCAGGTTGATCAGGATCGCCGTGGTCGAGCCGCCATACTGCGAGCCGTAGTAGATGCCGGCCAGCATGATCAGCGAGGTCACCGGCGACAGCGCGAAGGTCATCGGCAGCAGCATGGCGAGGGTGGCCGCGGGGCCGATCCCGGGCAGCACGCCGATCAGGGTGCCGAGCGTCACCCCGAACAGGCAATAGAGCAGGTTCACCGGCGTTGCCGCGATGTCCAGCCCATGGGCCAGGTTGGCGAGTATCTCCATCGCCGCCTAGCCCCAGGGCGTCAGCGGCAGGGGCAGGCCGAGCGCGCGGACGAAGACCAGCCAGTTGAACGGGATCAGCAGCAGCGACAGCAGCGCCATGTCGGCCCAGCGGAAGCGCCGGGTCGCCGTCACGCTGACCACGATCAGCGCCAGGGTTGCCAGGATCAGCCCGGCCGGCCGCAGCAGCAGCCCGAAGATCACCACCGCCAGCAGCGCCAAGAACGGCCTCGGCGCCAGGCGCGGCAGCGGTGCGCCGGCAATCCACAGGGCGCGCAGCGCGATGGTGGCGCCCACCAGGCAGAGGGCCCCTCCCAGCAGCATCGGCATGTAGCCGTAGGACATGCGGCTGGCGCTGCCCAGCGGATAGTCCCAGGCGGTGGCGATGACGAACACGCCTGCCCCCAGGAACACCATCCCCGCCCCGAAATCCTGCGGCGCCTTGATCATGGCCTCACCCGGTAGCGGCCGCGGCGAACCCCGGCCTGTCTTGTCATGCCCCGCTGACGAAGGTGGCCTCGGCCGACCCGAAGCCTTCGAACTCTGCGGTCACCGGTTCGTCGGCGGCGACCTCGAAATAGCCCGAGAAGGACCCCGTCACCATGATCTCACCGGCCTTCAGCCCGCCGCGGTGGCGCAGGATGTTGGCCAGCACGACGCAGGGCAGGAAGGGATCGACGAAGGCATGGCCGCCGACGGTTTCCACGATCACCCGCCCCGGCGTGCGCATCACCATGCGGGTGGCGGCGAAGTCGAAGTCCTGCCAGTCCGTCCGGCCCGGCCCCACCACGAAGGCGCCGGTGGTGATGTGGTCGGCGAAGGCCTCGATCTTGGCCGCCCGGTCGTCCAGCCTTTCGCGCAGCGAACGGTGGGCGGTGTCGAAGCGGGTGTCGACGATCTCCAGCGACGGGCAGGCGACCACCGCCTCGGCCACCTCCTGCGCGCGGTAGGCGGCCGCCCGGGCGGGCAGGTCCGCGGTCAGGCGGAAGCTGATCTCCGGCTCGATCCGGCGGTAGGGTGTCAGCGACAGCGGCACCCGCGCCGGGCTGTCGAACACCCGCGACTGGAACAGCGGGCACAGGAAGGGCACCTGGCGCGGTGCAAACAGGAAGCCGATCTTCCAGCCGACCGTCACCTCGTTCAGGCGTTCAGTTACGGCATCGATGATCGCATTGGCCTCCGCCGCGCTGGTCGGCCGGCAGTGCACGGGAAGCTCTTTCACCGGCTGCCCTGTAACACGTGCCTGGACAAGCAGTTGTGCGGCCTCGGCGATGCGCGCGGCGTCCAATATTTCCTCCCGGCAATGTTGTTTCCTGTTCTTCCTTGCTCATAATATCTGCATCGCCAGCACATAAAAGCGACAATTGTCAATATTTACAATCGATGGAGTCGATGAATGAGTTCTGACCGAATCCCCTGCGAAGCGCTTGCCGCCTGGTCGGCCCGCGTGTTCGAGCGCTGCGGCATGGAGGCGGGGCTCGCCCGGCGCGGCGCCGATGCGCTGGTGCGGGCCGACGCGCGCGGCATCGCCACCCATGGGGTGATCCGGGTGAAGGCCTATTCCGACAAGCTGCGTGCCCGCGCCCTGAACCCGCGGCCGCAGCCGCGCTTCGAGCTGGTGAACGGCGTGCTGCATTGCCACGCCGACCGCGGCCTCGGCCCCGCCCTCGGCATGCTGGCGGCCGACGTCATGATCGGGCAGGCCCGCCAGGCGGGGGCGGTGATCTGCGTGCTGCGCGAGATCGGCCACATGGCCGCCCTCGGCATCTATGCCCTGCACGCCGCCGAGGCCGGCATGCTGTGCCTGGTGATGCAGGCAACACCCCGGGTGATGGGCATGCCCGGCAGCCGCGGCGCGGCGATCGGCAACAACCCCTTCGCCTTCGCCTCGCCGGTGCCGGACGGGCCGCCGCTGGTGTTCGACATCGCCTCGGCCGCGGTCGCTCGCTCGCGGATCGTGCGGGCGGCCCGGGCCGGCGAGCCGATCCCGGAGGGCTGGGGGCTGGACCGCGACGGCAATCCCACCACCGATGCCGCCGCCGCCCTCGAGGGCGCCCAGATGCCGATGGCCGGCCACAAGGGCATGGGCATCGCCATGATGGTCGAATGTCTCGCCGGCAGCCTCAGCGGCATCCGGCCGCCCGCCCCGGATTCGCCTGAGGGTGTGGGCACCCCGGCCAGCGCCGGCGCGTTCATGATGGTGATCAACCCGGCCCTTGCCGCCAGCGGCGGCTATGGCGACCATGTCGCCGAATGGATCGGCCACTATCGCCGGGCGGGCGGCGACGGCGCCCGCTATCCCGGAGAGCGGGCGGCCGCCGAGGAAGCCCGGAGCCGGGCCGAAGGCATCGACCTTGCCGCCCCGACCCGGGCCGACCTGGCCGCTGTCGGCCGCGACATCGGCCCGGCCTTCGACCTCTAGGCGCGGCGGCGGTCCGGATCAGGAATTGGCGATCCAGCCGCCATCGATGGTGATCGGGGTGCCGGTGATGTCGCCGGCATCCTCGCTGCACAGGAAGGCGGCCAGGGCGCCGATCCGTCGGGCATCGATGAAGCGGCGCGAGGGCTGGCGGCCGGCCAGGTAGTTGCGGACGTTCTCCTCGTCCGACTCGCCGGTCGCCGCCTTCCGCTCGGCCAGGATCTTGCGCATGTTCGGGCTCATCGTCGCCCCCGGGCAGATGGCATTGGCGGTGATGAAGTAGGGCAGCCCCTCAAGGGCCACCACCTTGGTCAGCCCGACGATGCCGTGCTTGGTGCTGCAATAGTCCGCCCGCCGGGTGGTGCCGGCGAGCCCGTAGTTGGAGGCGAGATTGATGTAGCGCCCCCAGTTGCGCTTCTTCATCGCCGCCATGGTCAGGCGGGTGATGTGGAAGGGCGCGGACAGGTTCACCGCCAGCGCATAGTTCCATTTCTCGACCGGCACATCCTCGATATAGGCGTAGTGGCGAGTCACCGCGTTGTTCACCACGATATCGATGCTGCCGAAGCGCCGTTCGGTCTCCGCCACGAAATCCTCGATCTGCGCGAGATCGGACAGGTCGGCGCCGTGATAGCCCGCCTCGACGCCCAGCGCGCGCAGGGCCTCCTGGCGCTGGGCGATCAGCCCGTCATCGCCGAAGCCGTTCAGCATCACGTTGCAGCCCTTCATCGCCAGCGCCTCGGCGATGGCCCAGCCGATGCCATCCAGCGATCCGGTGACGAGAGCGCCCTTCCCCTTCAACATTTCAAACCTCGTTCGGGTGTTTCTCCGCCAAACTCTATGTGGTCCGTCAATGATGCCGAAATGAATATTGTCGATACGTTCCATCGAACTCAGCGATTGGACAATTGCGTCCGCGCCGGTCCATGCTGGGACAACATGTATTTTCTTGGAGGAGAAGCCCGATGACAGCCGGCACCGACGAACGTTTCGCCAGGACCACCACCGGCGCGGTGTGCGATGCGCTGATGCGGCGCGGACTCAGGCAATTCATGGCCGCGCGCATCCGCCAGGTCGGCGAGCGCCGGCTGATCGGAAGGGCGCTGACGGTCGAACGGCCGCGCCTTGACCTGGCCCCCCGCGGGGCGGCGCGGCCGAACAGCATGTTCCTGGACCTGATCGCCGATGGCGCCCCCGGCACCGTCCTGGTGATGGCCGGGCCCAGCGTCGTCGAGGCCTCGCTGTGGGGCGGGCTGCTGGCGGCCGCTGCGGTGAACCGCGGCTTCGGCGGCGTGGTCTGCGACGGGCCGCTGCGCGATGCCGACGAGATCATCGCCGCCGGCTGCCCGGCCTTTGCCACCGGCAGCATCCCGGCCGGGGCCGCCGGCATCCTCACCCTCGGCGCCATCGGGGCGCCGCTGCTGTGTGGCGGCATCGTGGTGCATCCGGGCGACCTGGTGTTCGGCGACCACAACGGCGTGGTGGTCATCCCGGCCGGGATCGAGGACGCGGTGCTGGACGAGGCGGTGGCGATCGAGGCCAGCGATCAGGAGGCGGTCGCCCGCCTGCGCGCCGGCGCCGATCTGCGCGCCACCATGCGTGCCCTCGGCCGGGGCTGACCCCGGCCCGGCCGGCTATCCAGCGATGAGCTTCTCGTAGCACATGCTGCGCGGGTTGCTGGCACTCTCGCCCCAGCAGGGGATGCGGCGGTAGCCGAGGGCCTCGTAGAACGCCACCGATTCCTGCTGGGCGATGCCGGTCTCCAGGATCAGCCGGCTGTAGCGGCCCTTGGCATAGGCTTCGAGCCAGCCCATCACGGCGGTGGCGACACCGCGCCGCCGCGCGCTCTCCTGCACGAAGATGCGGCTGAGCTCGCCGAGCCCTGGCTCCACCCGCACCACCGCCCCGCAGCCGGCGGGTTCGCCATCGAGGAGGGCGGCCACGAAGGTGACACCCTCCTGCGCCAGGTCCTCCACGCTGCGCCCCCCGTCACGGCCATAGCGCTTGATCTGCTCGGCCGAGGAGCCGGCCACGAGCGCGCGCCCAAGCTCCGAGCGCGGGTCGATCTGGCGAATTTCGATGGTCAAGGACATCTCTCCTGTGAAAAGGGGGTGTAGCAGGGTGGGTCAGGCGGCGCCGGCGGCGGGCTGGGCGGTCCGCCATTGCGGATCGCCGATGCGCAGGCCGACCTTGCGCCCGGTGTCGAGCAGGGCGGCAACGAAGCTGCGCTCCGTCTCCGGCTCGACCGAGCCGAGCGGGAAGGAGAGACTCAAGGCCGCCGCCTCCTGCACGCTGTCGGCGCTGAGCGCGATCGAGATCGACTTGATGCCAAGGAACAGCTCCTGGTCGGAGATGGCGTAGCCGCGCGCGCGCACGCCCGCGATGTCGGCCAGCAGCGCCGGCATGGTGACGATGGTGTGCCGGGTCAGCGGCACCAGCCTGCCCTGCATCCGCCGGCGGATCTCGGCATCGGGCAGCAGCGCCAGCAGGGCCTTGCCCATGGCCGCGGCATGGGCCGGCAGCCGGCGGCCGAGGTCAAGCTCGAAGCGCACGGGAAAGCCGCCATGCTGGGTGCGCATCACCACCACCTCGGCCCCGTCCAGCACCCCCGCCCAGGCGGTGTGGCTGGTGCGGCCGATCAGGTGGGGCATGTTCTCCTGGATGCAGTCCAGGATGTCGGTGGTCTGCTGGAAGCCCGCCGCCAGCCGCATGGCGAGCGGGCCGGGCCGATAGTGGCGGGTGGCGGCGTCCTGGTCCAGCAGCTCGGCATCGCGCAGCGCGGCCAGGATGCGCGAGGCGTTGGAGGCGGTGACGCCGAGCGCGCGGGCGACATCGGCCACCGACATCTCATAGGGTGGCTCGGCCAGCAGGCGCAGCACCTCCGCCGCCTTGCGGATCGATTTCATGATCGTGCCTCCCTGCCATCGCCAGGCTTTTGCATGCGGGCGAACATCGCGCGCTTAACCGCCATCGGCAACCGCGGCGGGCCGGAACAGCGGGCCGAAACGCCACAGCGCCTCGCCCGCCAGCGCCTCGTGCACGCCTTCGATGCCCTGGCGCAGGCGGCCGTCCTCGTCGCGCAGCGCGTGCTCGCCGGCAAGGCTGCGCTTGACCGCCGCGAACAGCGGATCCTCGGCGATCCGGCGCACCGCCTCCGGGCCCTCGGCCAGCAGCGCCC
>CAZEQG010000022.1:14680-14896 GCA_964514295.1 uncultured Alphaproteobacteria bacterium | reverse complement strand
CTGCGCGCCCGCATCGGGGCCGCCGTGGCCGGGCTGCCGGCGCCGCCCGGCCTCGCCGTGGTGCTGGTCGGCGATGATCCGGCAAGCCAGGTCTATGTCCGCAACAAGGCCAGGCAGACGGTGGCGGCCGGCATGCTCTCCTTCGAGCACCGGCTGCCGGCCGACACTTCCGAGGCGGCGCTGCTCGCCCTGGTCCGCCGGCTGAACGATGACCCG
>CAZEQG010000022.1:0-14593 GCA_964514295.1 uncultured Alphaproteobacteria bacterium | reverse complement strand
ACGGCTTCCATCCCCTGAATGTCGGCCGGCTCGCCGCCGGGCAGGCGGCGCTGGTGCCCTGCACGCCGCTCGGCTGCCTGATGCTGCTGCGCCAGAGCCTGGGCGCGCGGCAGGGGGGCGGCGACCTGAAGGGCCTGCGGGCCCTGGTGCTGGGCCGTTCGGCCATCGTCGGCCGGCCGGTGGCGCAGCTTCTGCTGCAGGCCGACTGCACGGTCACCATCGCCCATTCGCGCAGCCGCGACCTGCCCGGCGAATGCCGCCGGGCCGAGATCCTGGTCGCCGCCGTGGGCCGGGCGGAAATGGTGCGCGGCGACTGGATCGCCCCGGGAGCGACCGTGATCGATGTCGGCATCAACCGGCTGGGCGACGGGCGGCTGGTGGGTGACGTCGCCTATGACGAGGCGGCGGCCGTGGCCGGGGCCATCACGCCAGTTCCAGGCGGGGTCGGGCCGATGACGATCGCCTGCCTGCTGCGCAACACCGTGACCGCGGCCTGCCGCCGCCGCGGCTGGGCCGAGCCCGATCTTTAGCGGCCTCAGGCCAAGAGATGGCCGAGCACCGCGTTCAGCCGCCGCCGGCCCTGGAGGGTTGCCCGCAGCCGGCCGGGATCTTCAGCGAGGTCGCCCGAGGCGCGCAGCACCGCCAAGCGGCGCGGATCGAGCGGCCGAGCTAGTTCTGCCAGATCGATGCCCTCGACCAGACGAAGCCCCATCATCAGCGTTTCCTCCTGCCGCTCCTCATCGCTCAGCAGAACCGTTTCGGCATCGCCATGACCATCGCGCTCGACCGCGGCGAGCCAGGTTTCGGGGGCCCGGTGGCGGCGGGTCGCCAGCCGGCCGGCCGCGCGGCCGATCCGGCCATGGGCGCCGGGCCCGATGCCCACCCACTCGCCACTGCGCCAATAGACCAGGTTGTGGCGGCATTCCTGACCGGCCGCAGCGTGGTTGGACACCTCGTAGGCCGGCAGCCCGGCCCGCTCCAGGATGTCCTGGGTGGCGTCATAGAGGTCGGCGGCGAGATCTCCGTCGGGCAGGACGAACTCCCGGCGCTGGTGGCGGGGGTGGAAGGCGGTGCCGGGCTCGATCGTAAGCTGATAGACCGACAGGTGGCCGCCGGCCAGGGCCACGGCCCCGTTCAGCTCCCGCCGCCAGTCCGAAACCCCCTGCCCCGGGCGGGCATAGATCAGATCGAAACTGAAACGCTCGAAGTTTCGCCGCGCGGCGGCCAGCGCGGCGATCGCCTCGGCGCTGCTGTGGCCGCGTCCGAGGAAGCGCAGGGCGGCATCGTCAAGGGCCTGGACGCCGAGCGACAGGCGGTTGACCCCGGCGGCCCGGAATTCCGCGAGCCGGCCGGCCTCGACCGATGTCGGGTTCGCCTCCATGGTTATTTCGATGTCGTTCTTACCGGGCCAATGGGCAAGCGCCCGCTCGATGACGGCGGCGGCGGTCGCTGGCGGCATCAGCGATGGGGTGCCGCCACCGAAGAAGATGCTGTCAAGCCGCCGTCCCGGCAGCAGGGCGGCGGCATGGTCAAGCTCGCGCAGCAGGGCCGCCCGCCAGCGCGGCTGGTCGACCATGCCTGCGACATGGCTGTTGAAGTCGCAATAGGGGCATTTCGACAGGCAGAAGGGCCAGTGGACATAGAGCGCGAAGCCGGCCGGCGGGGTCACCGGCGCCACAGCGGGTCCTTCAGCTTGTCCAGCATGGCGGCGTGGGCGGCCAGCTCCTCGGCGCTGGGGGCATGCGGCCGCGGCGCGCGGCGGGGACGGCCGGCGGGTGCCTCGCCCTCGACAATGGCCGCGGCGGCGGCATCGCGGGCAAGATCGAGGCCAACCTGACGGCCGCCGCGCAGCTCCAGGTACACTTCGGCCAGGAGGCGCGCATCGAGCAGCGCGCCATGCAGGGTGCGGTCGGAATTGTCGATGCCGAAGCGCTGGCAGAGGGCGTCGAGCGAAGCGCGGGCGCCGGGATAGCGCTGCCTGGCAAGAGCCAGGGTATCGACCACGCGGGCACGCTGGAGCGGCGGACGGTCGAGCGCGGTCAGCTCGGCGTTGAGGAATTTCAGGTCGAAGTCGGCATTGTGGATGACCAGCGGGTCATCGCCGATGAAGGCAAGGAAGTCATCCACTTCCTCGGCGAAGGTGCGGTGCTTTTCCAGGAAGGAGATGCTGAGCCCATGGATGCGGTAGGCATCCTCCGGCATGTCGCGTTCGGGATTGAGATAGCGCTGCCAGTGCCGGCCGGTGGCGACGTGGTTGCGCAGCTCGACACAGGCAATCTCCACCAGCCTGTGACCTTCGGCCGGCTCAAGCCCGGTCGTTTCGGTATCGAGCACGATTTCCCGCATGTCTTCTCCGCCGCGTCCAGCCCGCCCGCAGCAATCTGATGATGCGGCGCAGGCTGCGCAAGGTCGTGGCACGGCCAAGGCCGGTTGGCACCACGAAATCGGCACGGCGGCGCTTCTCGCGATCGGGCACCTGGCGGGCGAGGATGCTTTCGAAGCGGGGCGCCGTCATGCCCGGGCGGGCGAGCACGCGGCGGCGCTGAAGCCGGGCCGGGGCGCTGACGACGATGGCGAGGTCGACCTGGCTGGCGGCGTTGATCTCATACATCAGTGGCATGTCGAGAACCGCGATCGGCACCCGCCGCCGGCGCCAGGCGCGGATCAGGCGCTGCCGCTCGGCGGCGACCAGGGGATGGACGATCGCTTCCAGCCGGCGCAGGGCGGAAGGATCGGCGAACACCGCGTCGCCCAGGGCCTTGCGGCTGACGGCGCCGTCGCGCACCACGCCGGGAAAGGCGGCGGCGATGGCGGCAACCGCCGGGCCATGGGGGCGCATGACGCGGTGGACGGCGCGGTCGGCATCGTAGAGCGGCAGCTTCAGGCGCCGCAGCATCGCAGCGGCGGTGGATTTTCCCATGCCGATCGAGCCGGTGAGGCCGATCAGCTTCATCCCCGGATATCCGCTTCGAGCAAGGCCACAAGGTCCGGTTCTACCGCTGGCAGGATGCCGAACCAAGCCTCGAAGCCCGGGCGGGCCTGGTGAAGAAGCATGCCGAGCCCGCCCACGGCGGTCAGGCCGCGCGCCCTGGCCTGCGCCAGCAGCGGCGTTTCCAGGGGGACATAGACGATGTCGTCGACCACCGCCCCGGCCGGCAGCGGCGACAGGTCGACATGCAGCGGCGGCTGGCCGGACATGCCGAGCGAGGTGGCGTTCACCAGCAGCCCGGCACCGGCAAGAAGCCGCGGCAGATCTTCCCAGCCAGCCGCGGCTGCCCCAAAGGCGGTGGCAAGGGCCACCGCACGGTCGCGGCGGCGGTTGACGATGTGGATCTCACGGACCCCGGCATCGGCAAGCGCGCAGACGATGGCACGGGCAGCACCGCCGGCACCTAGAACCACGGCGCTGCGCCGGGCGGGCTGCCAGGCGGGCGCTGACGCCCTGAGATGCGCGATGAAGCCGAAGGCATCGGTGTTGCGCCCCTCAAGACGGCCATCCGGGCGCACGATGATAGTGTTGGCGGCGCCGATCCGCCGGGCGTCATCGTCGAGGTGGTCAAGAAAGGGCAGCGCCAGTTCCTTATGGGGGATGGTCAGGTTGCAGCCGGCAAAGCCCAGTACCGGCAGGGCGCGCAGGGCCTGCTCCAGCATCTCCGGCCGGACGGCCAGCGGCACATAAGCGCCGTCGATGCCATGGTGCCGCAGCCACCAGCCATGAAGCCGGGGGGACCGCGAATGGGCGATCGGCCAGCCCATGACGCCAGCCAGGATCATCGGGCGACAACCCCATGCTGGCGGAGCATGTCCAGCAGCGGCAGCAGCGGCAGGCCCAGGATCGCGAAGTAGTCGCCATCGATCTGGCGGAAAAGCTGCACGCCAATGCCCTCAAGCTGATAGCAGCCGACGGAGGCGAGGATGGCATCGCCGCATTGCTCGAGATAGCGGTCAAGGAATGGATCGCTGAAGTCACGCATCGTCATCCGGCAGGTCTCCGCGTGGTGCCATAGGACCTGCCCGCCGCGAACCAGGCAGGCAGCACTGATCAGGCGATGTGTCCGGTTGCGCAACGAAATCAGGGTTTCGCGGGCACCAGCCGCATCTGCCGGCTTCTCGTACCAGCGCCCGTCACAGTCGAGCATCTGGTCACAGCCCACGACGAGCGCGTTCGGATGCTGCCGGGAAATTCGCAGCGCCTTGAGCTCGGCCAGCGCCACCGCACAGTCCGCGGCATCGGCCCCGGCCTGGTGCAGGCTGTCACGCACTGTCCCCTCGTCCACCGCGGCAACGGCCACGCTGAAGGGCACGCCCGCCCCTTCAAGCAGGCTGCGGCGGATGGCGCTGCCGCTGGCAAGGATCAGTTCGGGCTTGCTGTCAGGCATCGGTGCCCCTGCGGTTCTGCAGATGTTGCAGGATGGTGGCGGAGGTTTCCTCGATCGAGCGCCGGGTGACGTCGATCACCGGCCAGCCCAGCTGCCCGAACAGGCGGCGGGCCTGCTGAACCTCGGCGCGGACAGCGTCGAGGTCGACATAGTCGGTGCGGGTCTCGCCCTTGAGCTGGAGGATGCGGTTGCGGCGGAGCTGCACCAGGCGGTCGGGATCATTCGTCAGCCCAACCATCAGCGGCCGCCGGCAGTTCAGGACCTCGGGCGTCAGCGGCATGCCGGGCACGATCGGAACATTGGCCGTGCGATAGCCCCGGTTGGCAAGATACAGGCTGGTCGGCGTCTTGGAGGTGCGGGACACCCCCACCAGCACGATATCGGCGAGATCAAGCTCATGCTGGTTCTGCCCATCGTCATGGAGAATGGCGAAGTTCATCGCCTCGATGCGCTGGAAATAGGCATCATCCAGCATGTGCGTCCAGCCGGTGCGCGGCCGCGCCGCCTGCCCCAAAAAGCCATGAAAGGCGGCGATCACCGGGTCGAGCACGCCGATCGCCGGCACCGCCAGCTCGCGGCACGCCCCTTCGACCCGGCGGCGCAGCTCGCCATTCATCAAGGTGAACAGCACCGGCCCCGGATGGGCGCGAATGCCACCAATCACCTTCTCAACATGGTTGGCCGTGCGCACCAGCGACCAGACATGCTCGACCGGCTCCACCCCTTCGAACTGGGCCATGCAGGCCCTGGCCACGCGCTGGATGGTCTCGCCCGTGGCGTCGGACACGAGGTGGAGATGGATCGGGGCGTGGGCGGAGCGGTGAGGCATCGCAGGGATGATTTGGGGATAACCGGCCCGCTGGCAACCAGCTTTCGGTCCATCCCGCCGAAGCCGGATTCGATCCGCCACCACCGCCGCCGGTGGATCAGCCGCGGGGCGGCGCCCGCGGGGGCTGGATGAAATCCGCGATCCACATTTTTCACCTTCCTCCATGCGGCATGGCGCCTCGCTTGCCAGTCATCGATCCAGAGCCATCATCATCGCCGGCGGTTGGGGCATAAGCTTGTGGAAGGTCATCGGGACAGCGGTAATCCCCGCGATTGCACCCGCCATCTTCAGCATCTCACCTTCATATCGAATCCCTGTATGGAAAAGGCCATGGAAGACAAACCCGCCCTGCTCCGTGCCCTCGCCGGCGAAACCATGGCCAGGCCCCCTGTGTGGCTGATGCGGCAGGCAGGCAGATATCTGCCCGAATACAGGGCGTTGCGGGAGAAAGCCGGGGGCTTTCTGGAACTCTGCCTCACGCCCGAGCTGGCGGCCGAGGCAACCTTGCAGCCGATCCGCCGCTTTGGTCTCGACGCCGCGATCCTGTTTGCCGATCTGCCGCTGCTGCCGCTGCTGGCGGGGTTCGACCTGCACTATGCGGAGGGGGAAGGACCGGTCCTGACCCCCGGGAAGGGGCGCAGAGACGTGACGGCGCAGGTGGCGGCGACGGTGCGGCGGGTCAAGGCGGCACTGCCACCGGGAACCGCCCTGATCGGCTTCACCGGGGCGCCCTGGACGGTCGCGGCCTATTGCCTGGAGGGCCGCGGCAGCCGCGACTTCGCCACCGCCAAGACGGTGATGTTCCGCGAGCCGGCGCGCTACCAGGCGCTGGTGGACCGGCTGACCGAGGTGGCGATCGACTACCTGGTGGCGCAGGCTGAGGCAGGGGCGGATGCGCTGAAGCTGTTCGACAGCTGGGCCGGGGTGCTGCCGGAAACCAGCTTCCGCCAGCATGTGATCGAGGCGACGCGGCGGCTGGTCGAGGGGGTGAAGGCGCGCACCAGGGTGCCGGTGATCGGCTTTCCGCGCGGCGCCGGCTTCCTCTATCACGACTATGCGCGGCACAGCGGCGTTGATGCGCTGGCACTCGATCCGGCGGTTCCCCTGGCAGAGGCCGCAAAGCTTCAGGCCGTGCTGCCGGTGCAGGGCAACCTCGACCCGATCGCCCTGGTGGCTGGGGGTAGCGCGATGGCGCAGGAGGTCTCGCGGATCCGCGCCAAGCTTGGCTGTGGCCCCTTCGTCTTCAATCTCGGCCACGGGATCGTGCCGCAGACGCCGCCGGAGCATGTGGCGGCGCTGGTGGCGCTGCTGCGGGAGGATGCGTGATGCGCACGGCGGTGGTGCTGTTCAACCTCGGTGGGCCGGATGGGCCGGAGGCCGTGGAGCCGTTCCTGCGCAACCTGTTCAGCGATCCGGCCATCATTCGCCTGCCAGGGCCGCTGCGCTGGATCCTGGCCCGGGTGATTTCCCGCCGGCGGGCGCCGGTGGCACGCGAGATCTATGCACAGATCGGCGGGCGCTCGCCAATCCTGCCCCTGACCGAGGCCCAGGCACGGGCCCTGGAGGGGGTGTTGGGTCAGGATTACCGGTGCTTCGTGGCCATGCGCTACTGGCATCCGCGGGCCGCGGAGGTGGCGGCCGCCGTGCGGCACTACCAGCCTGACCGGGTGGTCCTTCTGCCGCTCTACCCGCAATACTCGACCACCACCTCGGCGTCATCGCTGTGGGAGTGGCAGGAGGCGTTCGGCCGCGATGTGCGGACCGCGACGGTATGCTGCTGGCCGCGGCTGCCGGGTCTGGCGGCGGCCTATGCCGAACTGGCGCTGCCATTGCTGGCCGCGGCGGCGCAGGGCGGGCGCCGGCCGCGCCTGCTGCTGTCAGCCCATGGCCTGCCGAAACGGGTGGTGACGGGCGGCGATCCCTACTGCCGCCAGGTCGAGATGACGGCGGCGGCCGTGGTGGCGGCGGTGGAGGCGCGCTCCGGGCCGGTCGATTGGGTGGTGTGCTACCAGTCTCGGGTCGGGCCGCTCGAATGGGTGGGCCCCTCGACCGAGGAGGAGCTGCGGCGCGCGGCCCGGGATGGGGTGCCGGTGGTGGTGTTGCCCGTGGCATTCGTCTCCGACCATTCGGAGACCCTGGTGGAGATTGAGATCGAGTATCGTCACCTTGCCGAATCGCTGGGTGTTCCGGGATTTTTCCGGGTGCCGGCCGTGGGCGATCATCCGGCGCTGATTTCCGGGCTTGCCGAGGTGGTGCGGGCGGCCGCGGGGCGAGGTGGGGTGGCATCGGCCGAGTTCAGCCGGGTCTGCCCAGGGGAGTGTGGTGGCTGTGCCATGGCGGGGGCCACGGTATGACCATCCTGACAGCCTGGTACCCGTGGCTGAAGGCGCTGCACGTGATTGCCGTGATCGCCTGGATGGCCGGGCTGCTCTATCTCCCGCGGCTGTTTGTCTATCACGCCCAGAGCGCGCACGGTTCTGCGGAGTCGGAGCTGTTCAAGGTGATGGAGCGGCGGCTGTTGCGGGCGATCATGAACCCGGCGATGGTGGCGGTATTCCTGTTCGGCGGACTGCTGCTGGTGACCCCTGGCGTGGTCGACTGGGCGGCGGGCTGGATCTGGGTGAAGCTCGCCGGTATTACCGGGCTGACGGTGGTCCATCACCTGTTCGCCAGGTGGCGGAAGGAGTTTGCGGCGGATCGCAACCGGCGGCCGGCCCGGTTCTACCGGATCGCCAATGAGGTGCCGACGCTGCTGATGATCGTGATCGTGATCATGGTGATCGTCCGGCCGTTCTGAGCTGGCTTGGGTGGAGGCCGGGCCGGGCGGTTGCCCGGGGGCGGGGCGGTTGACAGTGTGGAAGGCCGCGTCTATATGCCAGACAAGACCGGCGCATCGATCCGGCTTGCTCCCTGATCTCCGGACAGACAGCGATCTTCGCCCCCGGCTCTGAGGCCGGCACAGCGGCACGAAGGCGCCTTCCGGGTTCGCGCATCCGCCGACCCGCACCCCTCTCCTCTTTCGTCTGGACCAATCCACATGCATCTCAAGGATCTGAAAAAGAAGTCTCCGGCCGATCTTCTCGCCTTCGCCGAGGAGCTCGAGGTGGAGAATGCAAGCGTCCTGCGCAAGCAGGACATGATGTTCGCAATTCTGAAGGCGCTTGCCGCCAAGGATCAGGCAATCTTCGGCGAAGGTGTCCTGGAAGTCCTGCCCGACGGGTTTGGTTTCCTGCGCTCTCCGGAGGCGAATTACCTGGCGGGGCCGGATGACATCTATGTCAGCCCCAGCCAGGTTCGGCGGTTCTCGCTGCGCAGCGGCGACACCGTGTCGGGCGAGATCAGGGCACCAAAGGATGGCGAGCGCTATTTTGCGCTGCTGAAGGTGAACGAGATCAATTTCGAGGCGCCGGAGAAGGTGCGCCACCGCATCAACTTCGACAATCTAACCCCGCTCTACCCCAACCAGCGCCTGAAGCTGGAGATCCAGGACCCGACCTGGAAGGACAATACCAGCCGGGTGATCGATCTGATCGCACCGCTGGGCAAGGGGCAGCGGGCCCTGGTGGTGGCGCCGCCGCGCACCGGCAAGACCGTGATGCTGCAGAACATCGCCCATTCGATCGCGCGCAACCATCCCGAGGTCTATCTGATCGTGCTGCTGATCGACGAGCGGCCCGAGGAAGTCACCGACATGGCGCGCACGGTGAAGGGCGAGGTGATCAGCTCGACCTTCGACGAGCCTGCGAGCCGCCATGTCCAGGTCACCGAGATGGTGATCGAGAAGGCCAAGCGCCTGGTCGAGCACAAGCGCGACGTGGTGATCCTGCTCGATTCCATCACCCGGCTTGCGCGCGCCTACAACACGGTAGTGCCGTCCTCCGGCAAGGTGCTGACCGGCGGTGTCGACGCCAATGCCCTGCAGCGGCCGAAACGCTTCTTCGGTGCCGCGCGCAACATCGAGGAAGGCGGGTCGCTGACCATCATCGCAACGGCGCTGATCGATACCGGCAGCCGGATGGACGAGGTGATCTTCGAAGAGTTCAAGGGCACCGGCAATTCCGAGATCATCCTGGACCGCAAGCTCTCGGACAAGCGCACCTTCCCCGCCATCGACATCACGAAATCCGGCACCCGGAAGGAAGAGCTCCTGGTCGACAAGGGCGTTCTGTCGAAGATGTGGGTGCTGCGGCGCATCCTGATGCCGATGGGAACGGTCGACGCCATGGAGTTCCTGGTCGACAAGCTGAAGTACTCGAAGACGAATGCGGATTTCTTCGAGGCGATGAATACGTAAGACTGGCGGCTGCCGGTCGGGCACAGAACGGTCAGGCAGGAAAAAGGCCCGGTCTTCCCGGGCCTTTTTTGTTGCGGTCGATGTGGCTTACGGGATCAGCAGGGTGGAGCCGGTGGTGCGGCGGCCCTCCAGGGCCTCATGGGCGGCCCTTGCCTCGGAGAGCGGAAAGGTCTGGTTGATGTCGATCTTCACCGCGCCGCTGCGCACCACCTCGAACAGGTCGGCAGCGGTCTGCACCAGGTCCTCGCGCTTGGCGGTGTAGGTGACCAGCGTCGGACGGGTGACGAACAGCGAGCCCTTGGCCGCCAGGATGCCGATGTCGAAGGGCGGGACCGCGCCGGAGGCATTGCCGAAGATGACCATGAGGCCAAGCGGCCGCAGGCAGTCGAGGGACTTCATGAAGGTCGAGGCGCCGACCGAATCATAGACCACGGGCACACCGGCCCCTCCGGTGATCTCCTTCACCCGGGCGACGAAATCCTCGCGGGTGTAGACGATGGCATGATCGCAGCCATGCGCCTTGGCGAGTTCGGCCTTGGCGTCGTCGCCCACGGTGCCGATCACCGTGGCGCCAAGGTGCTTCAGCCACTGGCAGGCGATCAGGCCGACGCCGCCGGCGGCCGCGTGGAACAGCACGGTATCCCCGGGCTTGACGGCATAGGTGCGGCGGATCAGGTAGCGGACCGTCATGCCCTTCAGCATCATGGCCGCCGCCGTGGCATCGGTGATGCCATCCGGCAACTTCACCACCTTGGCAGCGGCGATCAGCCGTGCCTCGGCATAGGCCCCCGTCGGGGGGGCGGCATAGGCCACCCGGTCGCCGGGTGCCAGCTCGGTCACGCCGGGGCCGATGGCCTCGACCGTGCCCGCGGCTTCCATGCCGATCCCGGCCGGCAGCGGCAGCGGATAGAGGCCGCTGCGGTGATAGGTGTCGATGTAGTTCAGTCCGACCGCGGTATGACGGACGCGAATCTCGCCGGGACCGGGGTCACCGACGCTGACCTCCTCCCAGCGCAGGACGGCCGGGCCGCCTGTCTCGTGAATCCGGATCGCCTTCACCATGAATTCCTCCAAACGTGCGCGGAACTGCGCCGACAGGGTGGTATTTCCAGGCTGGTAGGGCTCAGCCGAGATGGGCCTTCAGAAAGGCTTCGGTGCGCTGGTTGGCCAGGTTGGCCGCGGCGGCGTCATAGTGCTGGCCGCCGACGCGGGCGAAGGCATGATCGACCCCGGGATAGGAGTGGATGGTGACCAGCGGATTGCCGGCCAGGGCCGCCTTCACCTTGGCCTGGGCCTCGGGGGGAACGAAGCCGTCCTTCTCGGCGATGTGGAGCAGGGTCGGGCGGGTGATCTTCGGCGCCTCGTGCAGGGCGGCATCGATGCCGACGCCGTAGTAGCTGACATTGCAGTCGGCATCCGAGCGCGTGGCCATCAGGTAGGCGAGCTTGCCGCCGAGGCAGAAGCCGAGCGTGCCCACCTTGCCGGTCACCGATTTCAGGCCGCGCAGCCAGGCGAGGGCCGACTTCAGGTCGTCCACCCCCTTTGCCTCGTCGAAGCCCTTGTAGAGTTCGAAGGCGCGTGCCCATTCGGCCTTCGTCCTGTCGGTGAGCTGGATGCCCGGTTCCTGGCGCCAGAACAGGTCCGGGCAGAGCACGACATAGCCGAGCCCGGCCAGGTGGTCGGCAAGGTCGCGCATCACGTGGTTGACGCCGAATATCTCCTGGATCAGCACCAGGCCCGGAACGCCGCCGGCGGCGGGGCCTGCCAGATAGCCGGTGAAACTGCCGCCGTCGGCGGCCGTAAGCTTGATGTCGGGCATGGGGCTCTCCGCTGAGGGGGATGGAGGCGCGGACCTTAGCGCCGTCAGTCGAAACCCGGCAAGCGCGGCTGCCGCGGCGCCGGGTGATGGCGGCGTTCGTGGTCGAGCAGCCAGAGCTTGGTTGCGGTGCCGCCGGGGGCGCTGAAGCCGCCCAGGCCGCCGGCGGCCACTACGCGGTGGCAGGGGATGATGAGTGGGATCGGGTTTGCCCCGCAGGCTCCGCCGGCCGCGCGGGCAACGCCGCCGGCAGCCTCTGCGACCTCGGCATAGGTGATGGTCTCGCCATAGGGAATGTCCAGCAGCCTGTGCCAGACGGCGCGCTCGAAGGCGGTGCCCTGGGGGGCGAGGGGCAGATCGAAGCGATGGAGGCGCCCGGCGAAATAGGCTGCAATCTGGTCAGCGACCGCCTGCTCCAGGTTAGACGTGCACGGAGCATGCAGGAAATCGCCGTGGTACAGGGGATCACCAAGCTGCAGGCGGGTTATCGCGCCACCATCGCCGTGCACGGTGATCGCGCCAAGAGGGCTCGGAAGGCGGAGCTTCACGGCACAAGCCCTCCGAGGGATCGGCAGAGCTTGGCTAGACGTGCACGCGGCGTGCACAAAATTCCCAAGTCACACGATTTCGCCCGGGTATCGCCCTGCTGGGCGGCAAGACCCCGCAGTTTTTGGCTAAACGTGCATGCGACGTGCACGTCGTGTGATCGGCAGGAGATCCCTCGGGGACCGGGACGGACAGGACGCCGGGGCCTGGTCATGGCGTGTTCAGGGCGGCACGAAGGGCCGCGGGCTCGGTTATGGGCAGGGAGCAGGTGGTGCCGGTACATAGATATGCGGTCGGGCGGCCGTCGACGGGCGGTCGTCCGGCCGCGGGGTGGCCCGCCGGGAGGCCGGGATCTCCTTGGAGCAGCAGAAGGTTCGGGAATGAACCCGAGAAAATTGTATCGCTGAGGGCCGGGTCGGGCGGGCCGACGAGGACGAGCTGGCGGCAATGGGTGGCGAGCTCGGCAGCGGCCAGCAGTGTCGGTGCCGCGAAGGGGTTGCGCAGCGCCTCGGCGGCAAATCCGGCAATGATCCCGTTGGCGCGGGTGAGATGGGCGGGGTTTCCGGTCAGGTATCCGAGCCTGACGAGCACAGTCGCGAGCGTTCCGTTGCCGCTGGGGACCGCAGAATCGTGCACGGTACGTGGTCTGACGGGCAGGTCGGCGGCATCTCGCGGAGAAAGGTGATAGGTGCCGCTGTCAGCGTCGAGGTAGTGCCGGTCAGCCTCGGCCACCAGCGCTTCGGCGCGCGCGATCCAGGCCGGATTCTGGGTGGCCTGGTGGAGGGCGAGGGCGGCATCGGCGAGGTTCGCGTGGTCGTCGAGGGTGGCCGGATGCGCGGCGGTGCCGGCGCACCAGCTGTGGGTCCTCCGGCCGTCGCGGCGCAGGTCACTGTCGATGAAGGTGAAGGCGGCGGCGGCCGCTTCGACCCAGCCCGGTTCGCCAAAGGCCCTGCCCGCCTTTGCGAGCGCCCGGATGGCCAGGCCGTTCCAGTCGGCGAGGATCTTGTCGTCGCGTTGTGGCCGGATGCGGCCATGGCGGGCGGCGAGAACGCGGTCGCGCAGGGCGGGCAGGCCGGGGCGGTCGTCCGCGGCCAGGGCATGGCTGCGCGTCAGGATGTTGTGGCCTTCCCAATTGCCGGTCTCGGTGACGCCATAGGCATCGGCGAAGGCGTCGTAGTCAGGGCCGAGGATGGCGCGCAGCTCAGCCGCCGACCACACGTAGAAGCGGCCTTCCTCGCCCTCGCTGTCGGCATCGAGCGCGGCGGCAAAGGCGGGGCCGTTGCGCATTTCGCGGAACAGCCAGGCGACCGTCTCGGCCGCACGCTGGCGGTAGAGCGGGCGGCGGGTGTCCAGCCAGGCTTCGGTGAGCAGTTCGATGAACTGCGCGTTGTCGTAAAGCATCTTCTCGAAATGCGGCACCAGCCATGCCTCGTCCGTGGCATAGCGCGCGAGCCCGCCGCCGAGATGGTCGTAGATGCCGCCCTGGCAGAGATTGTCGAGGGTGAGCAGCACGGCCTGCCGGTATGGCTGCTGCCCGGTGCGGCGCCAGGCGCGCCAGAGCAGGGCGAGGGCGCTCGCCTGGGGAAACTTGGGGGCAGCGCCGAAGCCGCCGTGGAAGGGGTCGATCTGGCGGCAGAGCTGGCGGGCGGCGGCATCGATCGCGGCCGGCGGAAGCTCGCCCGGCTTCGGTGCGGCAAGCTGGGCGAGGCCATCGCGCAGGGCCGGGATGTTCTTGGTGATGCGGCCGCGATCGTTGCGCCAGAGCTCGGCGATGGTGGTGAGAAGCTCGCGGAAGCCGGGGCGGCCCCAGCGCCGCTGCGGCGGGAAATAGGTGCCGCCCCAGAAGGGTTCGCCTGCCGGGGTGACGAAGATGGTGAGCGGCCAGCCGCCCTGCTCACCCATCAGCGCCAGGGCCGACTGGTAGATGTGGTCGACATCCGGGCGTTCCTCGCGGTCGACCTTCACATTGATGAACAGGCGGTTCATCAGGGCCGCGGTGTCCGCATCCTCGAAGCTCTCATGGGCCATCACATGGCACCAGTGGCACGCGGCATAGCCGATCGACAGCAGCACCGGCCGGTCGCTGGCCCGGGCCGCGGCGAAGGCGGCCTCGCCCCAGGGCCACCAGTCGACCGGGTTGTCCTTGTGCTGCAGCAGATAGGGGCTGGTTTCGGCGGCGAGGCGGTTCATGGGGCTGTCTCCGGCGGCGCGGTCACCCTATATAGCGCGGGAGAACCGCCACCGGAGATTGCTCGTGACCGATACCCCCGCCGATCCGCCCCTCTACTATACCCGCCACGTGTTCTGCTGCCTGAACCGGCGGGCGGACGGGCATCCCCGGGGATCCTGCGCAGCGCGGGACAGCGAGAAGCTGCGCAACTACATGAAGGCCCGCGCCAAGGAGATCGGCCTGGACAAGGTGCGGATCAACGGCGCGGCCTGTCTTGAGCGCTGCGAGCTGGGCCCGGCGATCGTCATCTATCCCGAAGGCGTATGGTATCGCTGCGCCACCATCGAGGATGCCGAGCTCATCCTGCAGCGTCACATCGTGGAGGGCGGGCGCGTGCCCGAGCTGATGCTGACGCCGGAGATGGGGCCGTAAGCTTGGGGTAGCGGGAGTACCGACACCCGGCGACACGATCTTTGCCCTGGCCACCCCGCCGGGGCGCGGTGCCGTGGCGGTGCTGCGGCTGAGCGGGCCGGCCAGCGGGGCTGCGCTGGCGGCGCTG
>CAZEQG010000021.1:0-14985 GCA_964514295.1 uncultured Alphaproteobacteria bacterium | reverse complement strand
CCCGCACCCGCGCCGCCAACGGCTGCCGCCGGCCCGATCGCCCCCGGTACGCTCGGCGAGCGTTTCACGGTTCAGGTCGGCATGTTCCGCGACCGCGCCAATGCCGAAAGCCTGCTGGCGCGGCTGCAGGTGCGCGGGCTGCCGGCCTGGGTGGTGTCGCGCGCCGATTCGCGCGGCCAGCCGGTCAGCTATGTGCTGGTCGGCCAGCATGCCAGCCGGGCGGAGGCGCTGGAGGCCGCACGGCGGCTGGCCGCCGCCGAGAACGTGTCGACCTTCGTTCGCCAGGGCGAGCCATAGGTGGGTCCCGGTGTTTGGGGCGGCCGAGTTTTCCTGCTTGACCGGCCCGCCCGGCCGGGCAGATTGCGCCGACACCAGAACCTTGGAGGAAATCCTGTGAAGCTGCTGCGTTGGGGGCCGGCCGGGGCCGAGAAGCCGGGCATGCTCGATGCCGAGGGCAAGATGCGCGACCTGTCGGGCGTGGTCGCCGACATCGCCGGCGATGTGCTGTCGGATGCCGGGCTGGACCGGCTGCGGGCGCTCGACCCGAAGTCGCTGCCGCTGGTGCCGGGGACGCCGCGGCTTGGCCCCTGCGTCGGCGCGATCTCGAAGTTCGTGTGCATCGGCCTCAACTACGCCGACCATGCCGCCGAGACCGGGGCGGCGATCCCGGCCGAGCCGATCATCTTCATGAAGGCGGTTTCCGCCATCGCCGGCCCCGACGATGACGTGATGATCCCCAAGGGGTCGGTGAAGACCGACTGGGAGTGCGAGCTTGGCGTGGTGATCGGCAAGCGCGCCCGCTATGTCGAGGAGGCCGACGCCCTCGATCACGTGGCCGGATATTGTGTGGTCAACGACGTGTCGGAGCGCGAGTTCCAGATCGAGCGCGGCGGCACCTGGGACAAGGGCAAGGGCTGCGACACCTTCGGGCCGACCGGCCCCTGGCTGGTCACCCGCGACGAGGTGCCCGACCCGCAGAACCTTGCCATGTGGCTTGACGTCGACGGCAAGCGCTACCAGAACGGCTCGACCCGCACGATGATCTTCGGCGTGCGCCAGCTCGTTGCCTATACCAGCCGCTTCATGACCCTGATGCCGGGCGACGTGATCTCCACCGGCACGCCGCCGGGCGTGGGCCTGGGGCAGAAGCCCGCACCGGTGTTCCTGAAGCCCGGCCAGGTGATGCGCCTGGGCATCGAGGGGCTGGGCGAGCAGCGCCAGAAGGTGGTGGCGTTCAGCTAGCGGCCCGCGGGCCGGCGGCTATTCGGCCGCCGGCCTGGCCGCGATCTGCCGCAGCGAGCGGTCGATCCAGGCGCGGGTCAGCTTCTCCTGCACCGCGTTCTGCGCCAGCCGCTCGCGCAGGCCCCTGAAGTCCACCCGGTCCAGCGGCTGGTCCTGGTTGAAGCAGGAGAACACCACCGTCTCCGCCCCGGTCTCGGGATCGCGGTGGGTCTGCAGGCACTGGGCGCAGATCTCCTTCATCATGCACTGCATCGGCGAGTTGATCGAGCCGATGGCGGCGTGGCAGGGCTTCAGCAGCCCCCGCAGCACGCCATGTCGGGCGCGGGCGACGGCGGCCATCATGCCGTCCGAGCCGATGGCGACGATGCGGTCGACATCCGACAGCGCGATCGGCACCGGCCCCAGCCGCCCTTCGCCATAGGCCTGGATCGCCTCGACGATGTTGGCGGTGATCGCGCGGTCCTGCGGCCGGCCGGGAACGAATCCCGGCGCCTCGTCGCAGGCCCACACGATGACATCGGCCGCCGCCTCGATCTCGGCCACCTTGTAGCGGTCGATCCGGCGCTTGTAGCCGGCGACATAGATCACCCTGGAGCCGGCGGCGCGCAGCGCCTGGCCGATCGAGAACAGCACGGCATTGCCGAGACCGCCGCCGACCAGCAGCACGGTTTCGCCCGGCGCGGTTTCGGTCGGCGCCCCGGTCGGGCCCATCAGCACCACCGGTTCGCCGGGCTGGAGCAGGGCGCAGAGGTCGGACGACCCGCCCATCTCCAGCACGATGGTGGAGAGCAGCCCCCTGTCGCGGTCGACCGAGGCGCCGGTCAGCGCCAGCCCCTCCATCGCCAGCAGCGTGCCCGGGGTCATTGGCGTGCCGGGCAGGCGCTGGGCGTGGGTTTCATAGTTCTGCAGGCGGTAGAACTGGCCGGGCCGGAAGGCGCGGGCGGCCAGCGGCGCGCGCACCACCACCTCGACGATGGTGGGGGTGAGGCGGTGGACGGCATGGACCGTGGCGACCAGCCCATCGTCCAGCCGGGCGAACAGCTCGGCCGCGGAAATGCCGGAGGGCGGGCGGCGGGCCAGCACGCGGCCGACCACCGGGTAGCCCTGCTTGGCGCCGCCCATCGCCTTTACCACATTGCCGGCGAAGCTCGGATGCAGGTCGCCGAAGAAGCTGACGGCGCGCCCGTCAGCCGCCTTGTGCATCAGCACGTGCACGGCTGCGGGCTTGGCCGAGCGCTCAGGGGTTGCGGGATTGCCGTCCTCGTCGAGGGCGCGGAAGAACCGGCCGTCGAGTTCCAGACCCTCGCTCTCGCGCGCCAGCACGGTGTTGGGCTGGGTGCCGGCGGCCACCAGGATGGTGCGCGCCGGCAGCACCCGCTCGGCGCCCTCGGCGTCCCTCACCGTCAGGCTGGCGGCATGGCCGAAGGCGTCGACGCCGACGGCGAGCGGCGTCAGCCCCTCGGCGAAGCGGATGCCCTCCTGCATGGCGAGCGCCACCTCCTCGTGGTTGAGGGTGTAGCTCGGCGCCTCGGTCAGCTTGCGCCGGTAGGCCAGCGTCGCCCCGCCCCAGGACTGCAGCAGCCGGCCGAGGCCCCGGCGGTCGGGCAGGGCGCGGATGGCCCTGGCATGGGCGATGAATTCCTCGGCGATTGCCGCATCCTCGGCGGTCCAGCCGGCGCGCACCGCCGCTTCCCCCCGCTCGGCCACCAGCGCCTCGTAGCGCGACAGGAACTTCTCGACCTGGACGGGGTAGTAGGCCAGGGATTCGGTCGCGGTGTCGATCGCCGTCAGCCCGCCGCCGATCACCACGATCGGCAGGCGGACCTGGAGATTGGCGATGGAGTTGGCCTTGGCCGCGCCGGTGAGCTGGAGGGCCATCAGGAAGTCCGACGCCTGGCGCACGCCGCGGGCGAGGCCATTCTTCATCTCCACGATGGTCGGCCGTCCGGCGCCGGCACACAGCGCGATATGGTCGAAGCCCGCGGCGAAGGCCTGCTCGATCGTCAGCGTGCCGCCGAAGCGCACCCCGCCATAGAGGCGGAAGCGGTCGCGGCGCTCCAGCAGCAGGCGGATCAGCTTCAGGTAGTTCTTGTTCCAGCGCACGGTGATGCCGTATTCGGCGACGCCGCCGAAGCCGGCCATCACCCGGTTGCCCAGATCCTCGAACAGGCTGTTGATATCGGCGATCGGCTGGAAGGGCACGCCGAGCGGCTCGATCTTCAGCCCGTCGACGGCGGCGACGGCGTGGCCGTCATTCATCAGGTGGTGGGCCAGGGTGAAGCCGGCCGGCCCCATGCCGACCACCAGCACCTTGTAGCCGCTGGCCGGGCGCGGCAGCGGCCGGCGCAGGTTGAGCGGGTTCCAGCGCGTGAGCAGCGAATAGATCTCGAAGCCATAGGGAAGGCCCAGCACATCCTTCAGCGTGCGGGTCTCGACCTGGGGAATGTCGACCGGCTCCTGCTTCTGATAGATGCAGGCCTTCATGCAGTCGTTGCAGATGCGGTGTCCGGTCGCCGCCGCCATCGGGTTGTCGACGCAGACGATGGCGAGAGATGCCAGCGCCAGCCCGCGCGACTTCACGGTGTTCAGCTCCGAGATCTTCTCCTCCAGCGGGCAGCCGGCGAGGCTGACGCCGAAGGGCGATTTCTGGAAGCCGCCGGCCTTGCGGTCGGTCAGCCCGCGCGAGCAGCTGTCCTTGCCCTGATTGTGGCAGCCGATGCAGTAGTTGGCGTGATCGAGGGCGCGGGTCAGGTCCATGCCGTGGTCGGTGAGGGCGAAACCCTCGCGGTGGCGGTGCATGGCCTCGGGCAGGCGCAGCATGCGGATGCCGTCCACCTCGACCGTCTCCACCGGCACCAGGGCCATGGGGTCGATGCGGTGGGGCTGCTTGAAGAGCACGCCGTCACCGTGCCGGGCTCTGCCTTCCGGGGTCAGCGTCGCCCAGGCGGCATAGCGGGCGGCGGCCTCGAGCGCGTCCTTGTTCGCCACCTCGTCGGCCAGCCACGCCGTCACCTGGCGGGCGAAATCCAGTTCGCTGGTGAAGGGGTAGTCGCCGTCGGCCGGCGTCGGGCTGGGATTGGCCTTGACCGCGCGGCGCTGCACGAACAGGCGCTTGACCGACCACAGCGGGTCGAGTGCCTGGTGCGCGGCGGCCAGCGCGCCGGCCTCTCCGGCGATGCCGAACAGCCCGGCCAGGAAGCCGTCGAGATGCGGGGCGAGATCGATCAGCAGGTTGCCCTCGTCCTTGGCCGCCAGCCCGTCGGGCGCGGCGCGGGCCGCCATCAGCCGGGCGTAGAGGGCGGGTTCGGCCGCCTGCAGATCGTCGCAATAGGCGGCGTCAAGGCGCATGAGCCCGTCACGGCTGTAAAGGTCGGCGAAGGTCAGGCCATGGGCGAGGGTGAGTTCGGGCATCGGGTCACCGTGATCGATGGATCATTATTACACGAACGAATTTCCCGCGCCCACTGCCGCGCGTGCATCGGTCGCATGCATGGAGGTTGACGCCGGCGGGCCGGCCGATCAGCTTTGCCGCCATGACCGCCCCCCGCCCCATCGCCCTGTGGCTTCTGGCCATGTCCGCGCTCGTGTTCTGCATGGTGGTGATCGGCGGCATCACGCGGCTCACGGAATCGGGCCTGTCGATGGTGGAGTGGCGGGCGCTGATGGACACCCTGCCGCCGCTGACCGAGGAGGCGTGGGCTCGCGCCTTTGCGCTATACCGCGAAACGCCCGAGTTCAGGCTTAAGAATTTCTGGATGGGCCTTCAGGATTTCAAGACGATCTATCTTTGGGAATGGGTGCACCGCCTGTGGGGGCGGCTGTTGGGGCTGGCCTTCGTGCTGCCGCTGCTGTGGTTCGTGATCCGCCGCCAGGTGCCCCCGGGGCTGCTGTGGCGCCTGCTGCTGCTGCTGGCGCTGGGCGGGCTGCAGGGGGCGATCGGCTGGTGGATGGTGCGTTCGGGGCTGGTCGACCGGCCGGATGTCAGCCAGTACCGGCTGGCGGTGCATCTGCTGATGGCCTTCGTGCTGCACGGGCTGCTGCTTTGGACGGCGCTCGACCTGCTGCGCGGCCGGGCGGCCTTTGCCGGCGGGGCGGCCCATCTGGCGCTGTTCATCCTGGTGGTGGTGGGCAGCGGGGCGCTGGTGGCCGGGCTCGATGCCGGGCGCATCTACAACGAGTATCCGCTGATGGGCGGCGGCCTGCTGCCGCCCGATTACGGCCATCTCTCGCCCTGGTGGGTGAACGCCTTCGAGAATGCCGCGGCGGTGCAGTTCCATCACCGCTGGCTGGCGGTGGTGGCGGTGGCGGGCTGCCTTGCCTTCGGGCTGGGCCGCGGGCATGGCGGGCTGGCGGCGATGGCGGTGGTGCAGATGGGGCTCGGCGTGGCCACGCTCCTGGCGGGCGTGCCGGTGTGGCTGGGGGCGCTGCACCAGGCCGGTGCGTTCCTGCTGTTTACCTTGGCCCTGGTGGCGGCCCATACTGAGAGCCTGCGCAAAGGGGGGCTCTATGCTGGACGCGGAACTTTCGACCCGGATCCTGAAGGCCGTTGACGCCGGTTTCGAGGAACAGACTGAGGCGACGGCCGAGCTGGTGAAGTACCCCTCCCTGCGCGGCCAGGAGGCGACGGCGCAGGACTTCATGGCCCGCCTCTACGCCGACCGCGGCTACGCCGTCGACCGCTGGAAGATCAACGTCGAGGACATCGCCCATCTGCCGGGCTTCTCGCCGGTCTTCACCTCTTACGACAATGCCTTCAACGTGGTCGGCTGCCACCGCTCGGCCACCATGAAGGGCCGCTCCCTGATCCTGAACGGCCACATCGACGTGGTGCCGACCGGGCCGGCCGACATGTGGACGACGCCGCCCTTCGAGCCCAGGGTGGAGGATGGCTGGCTCTACGGGCGTGGCGGCGGCGACATGAAGGCGGGGCTGCTGGCCGGCATGTTCGCGCTGGATGCGCTGCGCCGGCTCGGCTTCCGGCCAGCCGCCGATGTCTACCTGCAATCGGTGATCGAGGAGGAATGCACCGGCAATGGCGCGCTCGCCTGCCTGCAGCGCGGCTACCGGGCCGATGCCGCGATCATTCCGGAGCCCTCGGGCGAGGCCTGCGGGGCGGCCCAGGTCGGCGTCATGTGGTTCCAGGTGAAGGTGAAGGGCTATCCGGCCCATGTCGCCTATGCCTCGGCCGGCTCCAACGCGATCGAGGCCTGCTATCCCCTGATGCAGGCCCTGCACCGGCTGGAGCATGAGTGGAACCGCGACGACCACAAGCACCCCTCCTTCGTGCATGAGGCGCATCCGCTGAATTTCGTGGTCTCCAAGATCGAGGGCGGGGACTGGACCAGCTCCGTGCCCTCCTGGTGCACCTTCGACGTGCGCATCGGCCTGTACCCCGGCATGGATCTGGCGGAGGCGCGCAAGGCGGTGACCGACACCATCATGGAGGCCGCCGCCAGGGACAGCTTCCTTGCCAACAACCCGCCGCAGATCGACTTCCACGGCTTCCAGGCCGAAGGCTATGTCTATGAGGGTGGCGAGGCGAAGGAGGTGCTGGGCGCCCACCACGGTGCCGTCTATGGCGCGGCGATGGGCGACCGCATCTTCACCGGCACCACCGATGCCCGCTTCTTCGGCCTCTACGCCAATATCCCGGGGCTGGTCTACGGGCCGAAGGCCGAGAAGATTCACAGCTTCGACGAGCGCGTGAGCCTCGAATCCACCCGCAAGGTGACCCAGACCATCGCCCTGTTCGTCGCCGACTGGTGCGGGCTGGAGCCGGCCTGAGCCGGCTCCGCCCGACCCCTGTTCAGCCGGCCGGCTGCACGGGGTTGAGGCCGAGGGCGGTGGCGGCGGCGAGGATCGACTTGTAGTTCCCGCCGAGGCTGGTGCCGCTGCCGGTGATGTTGCAGCCGCCCATGTCGCCGTGGGAGTAGCCGGGAAAGGCGGTGGTCGGCACCGCGGTGGTGAAGCCGTAGCTGGCGCTGCTGGCCGGCACCACCTTGTCGCCGGCGCCGGACTGGATCTGGGGGATGAAGATCTCTGCCGCCGTGCTGCCAACGGGGTTGTAGAGGAAGGCGGCGTCGGCGCTGGCCTGCTGGCCGATGCAGGCCAGGGTGTCGAGCCCGGTGCCATAGAAGAACTGGTAGGTCTTGGGCGGCGGCGCGCTCGCCGACAGGCTCTGCAGCCGGCCGAAGAAGGCGGCGGCGGTGGCGAGGTTCGCGATGTCCACGCCGCAGGTGGTCATGCTCCGGTAGAGCTGGCTGCCGGAGGTGGCGGCGTAGATGTCCTGGAAGCCGCCGCCGGCATCGGCGATGAAGGGCAGGCTCTCGGGCGGCAGCAGCTCGAAGGTGGATGGGAAGCTGTTGCTGTCGACCACCGATTGCACGAAGGAGATTTCAACCCCGGTCTCGCCGGCCGCGAGCGGCAGCCCGGCGATCGCCGACCAGGCGAGCGGCGCGCCCAGATGCGGGGTGGCGAGCGTGATCAGCATCTTCACCTTGTTCCACCATGAGGGCGTGGCGTTCGTGTTCCTGGCGATGGCGGCCGCCGTGGTCTCCAGCAGGCAGCGGCTGACCAGCCCGCCATTGCTGTGCGCCAGCAGGCTGGCCTGATAGGACCAGCCGGCGCCATACATCGTGTCGAGATAGCCCAGGACCTGGCCGAGATAGGCTGCCGAGGACGTGTTGTCCTGGCGCCAGTCATAGGGCGCGGTGAAGAACAGCTTGGCCGGCGGATTGCCGGAGGGCTTGGCGGCGAGGTTGGCCGTGCTGGCGGAAAAGTAGGTGAAGGGCACGCCGTCGCTGAAATTCGCCCCGTTCGTGAAATAGGCGATCAGGTCGGCATAGACCGGCGCCGGCGGGTCCAGCGGCAGGGTCGAGACGATGTTGCCGATGGTGGCGGTGGTCTTCTGCATCGCCTGGGCGTAGGCGATGTCCTTCAGCTTGCCGTTGTTGGGGTCGACGATGTTTGGCCACACCGTCTGCGTGCCATAGCCGAGAACCTGGAAGATCAGCTCCGAGGCGGTGGTCCCCGGGACGAAGACGACGACGGTGGTGCTGCTGGCCGGCATGTCCGATACTCCCCCTGCATCCAATGGTACTTCATATCGCTATAGCGCGACCAAAGGATGGTATGCCGGGCCGAGCCGTCTGGCGAGTCAAAATACATTATAAGCAGCACAAGATCGACAACACTCGTATTGCGTGTTGTCCGGCCTGGCCCGGGTGGCTGCTCAGGTTTGGCCGGTGGCAACCAGCAGGCTGAGGATCATCGCCGGGCGGCCCTCCGTCGCGCCTGCCAGGGGCAGCATCAGCCTGTTCACCCAGCTATGGTCATTGGCGTCTTCCTGCAGGGGCGTGTGCTGGAAGATGGCCACCCCCTCCTCGGCCACCCGGCGGTAGCGGGCGAGCACGGCCGCCAGCTCGCCCGGCTTCACGCCGGTGCCCACGGGCCGGCCGGTCAGGTCCTGCTTCATCAGGGCGACGGCGGCCGTGCCGACCAGGCGGTAGACGAAGCGCGGCTCGGCCTCCCGCACATCCACCAGGGTCAGGTGCGGCAGCAGGTCGGGGATGTCGAGGGGGTCGATGTCGGACCGGCACGGCATGGCGCGTCCTGCCGCCATGCGCCGCCAGTAGGCGAGCAGGGCATGGGCCCGCGGATCGGCCTCCGCCGGCAGCCGCAGCAACTGCGCCGGCTGCACCAGCATCTGCGGGGTGGGCTCGGGCGCGGGCATAGCTGCCGTCATGCGTGCGTCGTGCGGTACCGGGAAGGGCACACTACACCCGGCCCGCGGGAATGGGTATCGCGCTGCGGCATCGCAGGGTCGCGGCGTTTGGCCTGGACCTTCGCCGCTGCGGGATGCCAGATACAGGTTTGCGACAGTCCGGATGCCCGCCCATGCAGGTCGTCTTCTCGCCGCGCTCGGCGCAGCATGATCCGCGCACCTTCCTGTTCCGCGGCCGGGTGGTGGCCAGCCCCGAACAGCCGCGCCGCGCCGAGGTGCTGCTGGAGGCGGCGAAGGCCGGCGGCCACCAGCTTGTGGAGCCGGACGGGATCGATCCCGCAGCACTCGCCCGGGTGCATGATGCGGGCTTTCTCGACTATCTGCGCACCGCGCATGCTGCCTGGTCGGCCCTGCCCGAGGCATCGCCCGAGGTCACGCCCAACATTCACCCCAACCGCAACATGGGCCGCCGGCCGGCGGCGATCGTCGGTCTGGCCGGCTATTACGCGGCCGACACGGCGGTGCCGATCGGGGCGGGAAGCTGGGAAGGGGCGCTGGCCTCGGCCGCCTGTGCCGCCGCTGGCGCGCGCCTGCTGCTGGCCGGTGCCGATCATGCCTATGCCCTGTGCCGGCCGCCCGGCCACCATGCCTATGCCGACATGGCGGGCGGCTTCTGCCTGCTCAACAATGTCGCCATCGCCGCCCAGATGATGCGCGACGGCGGGGCCGGCAAGGTCGCCATCCTCGACATCGACGTGCATCATGGCAATGGCACGCAAGGCATCTTCTGGCGGCGCGGCGATGTGCTGACCGTCTCCGTCCATGGCGATCCGGCGGGCTTCTACCCCTTCTACACGGGCTATGCCGATGAGTTGGGCGAGGGGCCGGGGGAGGGGGCGAACCTCAACATTCCCCTGCCGCGCGGCGCCGCCGACGACGGGTTCCTGGCGGCGCTGGACACGGCGCTGGGGGCGGTCGGCGCCTTCCAGCCCGACGCCCTGCTGGTTGCCCTCGGCCTCGATGCCTCGCGTGCCGATCCGCTGGCTTTCCTGGCGGTGACGGCAGACGGTTTCGCCGAGGCCGGACGGCGCATCGGAGCCTTTGCCCGGCCGGCCCTGCTGGTGCAGGAGGGCGGCTATCTGTCGCCCGAACTGGGCAGCAACCTTCTGGCCTTCCTGGCCGGCTTCGAGGCGGCGCGGCGCGGGCGCTGACAGGCCAGCCTAATCGGCCGGCAGGAACTCCATCCGGCCCTCGGCCAGCCGGAACACGCCATCCTGCGGGATCGGCAGCGACAGCATTGAGGGCCTGTCGAGCCCGGCATAAAGGCCGCGCAGGAAGCGCGTGGTCAGGCCGTGCGACACCACGATGAGCGGCGGGCTGGCGCTGTCCATCCATTCGGCCACGCGGCGGCGCGCGGCCTCAAAGCCCTCTCCCTCCGGCGCCTGGAAGAACCAGTCATCGCGCCCGGTGCCGGCCAGCAGGTGGGGATAGTCCCGCTCGATCTCGGCATAGGTCATGCCCTCCCAGGCGCCCAGCGACACTTCCCGCAGCCGGGGGTCGGTCTCGACCTCCAGCCCCAGCGCCCGGCCGACATAGGTGGCGGTGTCGAAGGCCCGCTTCTGCGGGCTCGACACCAGGCGGAAGCCGCCGGCTTCATCTGCCAGAAGCCGGGCCACCAGGGCCGCGTTGCGGCGGGCCTGCTCGTGGCCGCGCTGGGTCAGCGGCGAATCGGCCGCCCCCTGGCAGCGGCGGGCGATGTTCCACTCGGTCTCGCCGTGGCGCAGAAGATAGATCGTCATGACCGCCCCGTTGACTGGCGCCGGTGCTTCTCGGCGATCGCGCGCGGCCGGTCAAGGCCCCGGATCGCCACGCCGCCTGAAGGGAGTCGTCAGCCACAGCCACCACAGGCGGAAATCGCTGGCCAGGGACCACAGCGGGTAGCGGAAGGTCGCCGGCCGGTTGCCTTCGACGAAGAAATGGCCGATCCAGGCGAACAGGTAGCCGGCGAGCGGGGCGGCGATGAGCAGGCGCGGATCGAGGACGAGACCGGCAAGGATCAGCGCCACCGCCAGGCTGGTGCCCAGATAGTGCAGCGCGCGGGTGCCGGGCCGGCTGTGCTCGGCCAGATAGAAGGGCCAGAACTCGGCATAGCTGCGGATCGGATGCTGCCAGGATTGCGGTTGCGTCATGGCTCTTGCCCTTCTGCCCGCTTGATTTGCCGCCTGTCTTCGTGTCAACGAGACAGGCTTTGTTATCTCTCGCCAACAGGAGTCTGCAATGGCTTACAGGGTTGCCGTCGTCGGCGCCACCGGAGCGGTGGGCCGCGAGATGCTCAACACCCTTGCCGAGCGCGCCTTTCCCGTCTCCGACGTGGTCGCGCTGGCCTCCGACCGTTCGGCTGGTACGCAGATCTCCTTCGGCGAGGACAAAACGCTCACGTGCCAGGACCTGGAGAAATTCGACTTCAAAGGCATCGACATCGCGCTGTTCAGCCCCGGGGCCAAGGTTTCGGCGGTGCATGCCCCGCGCGCTGGCAAGGCGGGCGCGGTGGTGATCGACAACACCTCCCAGTTCCGCATGGACCCCGACGTGCCGCTGGTGGTGCCGGAGGTGAACCCGCAGGCGATCGCCGGCTACGGCAAGCGCAACATCATCGCCAATCCCAACTGCTCGACCATCCAGATGGTGGTGGCGCTGAAGCCGATCCATGACCGCTTCAAGGTGAAGCGCGTGGTGGTCGCCACCTACCAGTCGACCTCGGGCGCCGGCAAGGAGGGGATGGACGAGCTGTTCACCCAGACCCGCGCCATCTATGTGAACGACCCCATCAAGAAGGAGCAGTTCACCAAGCAGATCGCCTTCAACTGCATCCCCCACATCGACGTGTTCATGGATGACGGGTCGACGAAGGAGGAGTGGAAGATGGTGGTCGAGACGCGCAAGATCCTCGACCCCGACATCGCCGTCATCGCCACCTGCGTGCGGGTGCCGGTGTTCGTCGGCCATGCCGAGGCGGTGGTGATCGAGACCGAGAAGCCGATCGACGAGGCGGCGGCGCTGGCGGCCTGGAAGGGCGCGCCGGGCGTGTCGGTGATCGATCACCGCGCCGATGAAGGCTATGTCACGCAGGTTGAGGCGGCGGGCGAGGATGCGGTCTACATCAGCCGCGTCCGCAAGGACCCGACGGTCAGGAACGGCCTGGCCTTCTGGTGCGTGTCCGACAATCTGCGCAAGGGCGCGGCGCTGAACGCGGTGCAGATCGCCGAGGCGCTGACCCGCAACTACTGGCAGAAGGCGGCCTGAAGCCCGGGCCCTTCCCCGCCCCGGCGGGGAAGGGCGCTGCCCGGCCGGCGCTAGGCAAAGCTGCGCCAGGCCTCGCGGATGCGGCCGGCGGTGGTCAGCCAGCACAGGGCGCCGAAGGCCCAGGCGATGGCCGGAAACCAGCCCGGCATCAGGCAGGCAAGCGCGAAGGCGGCGATGGTTTCGCTGCCCTCCGTGAGGCCGCCAAGATGGAAGAACGACTTGCGCCCGCGCGCCGCGGTCTCCAGCCCGCGTTTGGCGGCCAGGATGGCGAAGGCAAGGAAGCTGCTGCCGCTGCCGACAAAGCTGAACACCAGGAAGGCCGCCGCCACGGCATTGGCCGGATCGAGCAGGGCAAAGCCGAAGGCCCAGCCGGCATAGCAGATGAAGTCGCCGACGATGTCGATATAGGCGCCACGGTCGGTCGGTCCGCGGGCCCTGGCGATGGCCCCGTCCAGCCCATCCAGCACCCGGTTCGCCAGGATCAGCGCCAGCGCCAGCAGGGGCGCCCCGGCCCACAGCGCCGGCACGGCCGCCAGCCCGATCGCGAAGCCGGCCAGCGTCACCGCATCGGCGCCCACATGCCGTGCAGCGCGGGCGCCGAGGGCGTCCAGCAGCGGATCGAGGCGCCGGCGGATGGCGGCGTCGAACATCAGTTCAGGCGGTGCCCCGCTCGTTGCGCGCCGCCTCAAGCTCCGTCACCTCCGCCGCCAGCCGGGCTGCCGCCCGCTCCAGCCGGCGGTAGCTGACATAGGCCACCGGGAAGCTGGCGAGGTAGAGGCCCGCAAGGATGATCAGCGTCGTCCAGGTGGCGGCGGCGAGCCCCGCCACCAGCAGCCCGGCCACCACCACCACCGGCATCACATAGGGCTGCGGGATGCGCAGGCGCTTGAAGGCGAAGGTGGGCAGCCGGCTGAACATCAGCCCGCCGACCAGCGCGGTCCAGATCGCCACCGGCAGGGGGTGGCGCACCACCGCGTCGCCCAGCTCGAAGGACAGCACCAGCGGCAGGATTGCCAGCCCCGCCCCGGCCGGCGAGGGCACGCCGGTGAAGTAGTTGTAGGCATAGGCCGGCGGCGCGGTATCGTCGAGCGCGGTGTTGAAGCGCGCCAGGCGCAGCGCGCAGCAGGTGGCCAGGAACAGGCCGACGATCCAGCCCAGCCGGTCATACTGCTGCAGCACCCACAGATACAGCACCACCGCCGGCGCCACGCCGAAGCTCACGAAATCGCTCAAGGAATCGAGTTCCGCCCCGAACCGGCTGGTGGAGCGCAGCAGCCGCGCCATGCGCCCGTCCAGCCCATCGAAGATGGCGGCCGCGATGATCGCCACCACCGCCATGCGCCAGTCGCCCTGCAGCGCGAACTTGATCGCCGTCAGGCCGGAGCACATGGCCAGGATGGTGATCAGGTTGGGGATCAGCCGATGGATCGACAGCCCCTGCAGGCGCCGGGGCGAGCGCCGGTTCAGCATGCGAAAGCGGCTCATCTGACCTCTCCCTCGCGCGGCGGCTCCTGCGCCGCCATGTCGGCCAGCACCGTCTCGCCAGCGACCGCGCGCTGGCCCACCACGGCCAGCGGCACGGCGCCCTCGGGCAGATAGACATCGACGCGGCTGCCGAAGCGGATCATGCCGAAGCGCTGCCCGGCCTCCAGCGCCTCGCCCACCTCGACCCAGCGGATGATGCGGCGGGCCACCAGCCCGGCGATCTGCACCACGCCGAAGGACTTGCCCTCGGCCGTCTCGATCAGCAGCGACAGGCGCTCATTGTCCTCGCTCGCCTTGTCCAGCGAGGCGTTCAGGAACTTCCCCGGCCGATAGGCGATGCGCTCGACCGTGCCGTCGACCGGCGCCCGGTTGATGTGGACGTCGAACACGTTCATGAACACCGAGATGCGGGTCAGCCTGTCTTCGCCCAGCTCAAGCTCCGGCGGCGGCACGGCGGGCCCGATCGACTGCACCACGCCGTCGGCCGGGCTGATCACCAGCCCGGCGCGGCTTGGCGTGACCCGCGGCGGATCGCGGAAGAAATAGGCGCACCATGCCGTCAGGATCGCCCCGATCCAGCCCAGCGGCGAGGCGATCAGGCCGAGGACCAGGGCGGCCAGGGCAAAGGCGCCGACGAACGGCCATCCCTCCCGATGGATCGGGACGATGACCGCGCGGAATGCCGACATCAGTTCACTCCTGGAAGACTGAACACCTGGCCCGGATAGATCAGGTCGGGATCGCGGATCTGGCCCCGGTTGGCCGCCACGATCTGCGTGAAGCGCACGCCATCGCCATAGAGGTTCCGGGCGATGGTCCACAGGTTCTGGCCGGGCTGGATCACGATGAAGCGTCCGCCCGGCAGGTCGCGGATCGGCGCGGCCCGCTGGAATGGCAGCTCGATCCGCGCCGTCACCTTGCCGCCGGGAGCGACGCTGTCGACGCGGAGCTGATAGGTGCCGGGCTCGACGGTGGCGGGCGGCGTCACCGTCCAGGTGCCGCCCTCCTTGGCCTCGCTGCTGCCCACCAGCTTGTTGTCGAGATAGACCTGCACCTTGGCGCCGGTCTCGGCCTTGCCGCTGATGCTGACATCGCCGGCATTGCCGTAGTCGATCGCCTCGACCGACACGGGCGCCTTCGTGGCCCCGGTTGCGGGGCCGGACTGGGGCACCTGCAGGGGGCGCGGCGCGCTGCCGTCGCGCGGCACCAGCAGGGCCAGCGGCTGGGGCGGC
>CAZEQG010000020.1:0-15129 GCA_964514295.1 uncultured Alphaproteobacteria bacterium | reverse complement strand
GGCCGGGGCGGCGGGCGGCGGGCGCTTGCCCAGCCGCGCCTCGCGCCGGGCGATATAGAGGGTGGAGCCGATCACCAGCGCCGCGCCGATGAAGGTCCAGCGGTCGGGCAGGCTGTCGAACAGCAGCCAGCCCATCAGGATGGCGATCGGCATCCGGGCATATTCGAAGGGTGTCACGGCCGTCGCCTCGCCGGCCTCCAGCGCCCGGATCGCCAGCGACTGGCCGAGCGAGCCGAGGGCGCCGACCAGGCCCAGCAGCAGATATTCCTCGGCGGTCGGCCAGCGCCACACGGTCAGCGCCGGCGGCAGCGACACCAGGCTGGTGACGACGCCGAAATAGACGATCATCGTCACCGGGTGCTCGGTCTTGGCCATGCGCTTGACCAGCACCGAGACGATGGCCACGGACAGCGCCGCCAGCAGCGCCACCAGCATCGCCGGATCGAGCGCGCCCTGGAACGGGCGGACCATCACCAGGATGCCGGCGAAGCCCACCAGGGTGGCCGTCCAGCGCCGCCAGCGCACGCTCTCGCCCAGGAACAGCACGGCCAGCACCAGCAGGAACAGCGGCTTGGCGAAGCTCAGCGCTGTGGCATCGGCAAGCGGCAGATGGGTCAGCGCATAGTAGCCCAGGAACATCGAAATGTAGCCCAGCACCGCACGCACCAGATGCAGCGGCCAGCGCGGCGTCAGGATCTGCGCCCGGGTCAGGCGAAAGGCGAAGGGCAGCACTGCGAACAGCCCGAACAGGCAGCGGAAGAAGGTGACCTCCCAGGGGTCCATGTCCTGGCCGAGGAACTTCACCGAGGCCGCCATGCCGGCGAAGGAGGTGGCCGACAGCAGCATCCACACCGAGCCGCGGGTGTTGCCGCCGAGGCCCGACCACGCCGCCTGAAGCCCCCGCCAGCCCCGCCGCAGCCGCATCATCGCCGCGGGTCCACCGGGCTCAGCGCCGCCTCGGTCGCCATCTTGCGGCGTGCCACCAGCGCCTCGCGCCGGGCGATGTAGATGGCGCTGGCGGCGATGATTCCGGCACCGACCCAGGTCCACATGTCGGGCGTCTCGGCGAACAGCAGATAGCCCCAGAGCGCCACCAGGGGCAGCTTGGTATAGTCGAAGGGCACCACCACCGAGGCATCGGCCGCCGCCAGCGAGCGGTTCAGGCAGACATGCCCGACCGAGCCGACGATCCCCAGCAGCAGCGCCAGCCCCCACGCCTCGAGGCTGGGCCATTGCCACACCCACAGCGCGGGCGGCAGCGACAGGGGGGTCAGCAGCAGCACCATCCATGTCGCCACGGCCGCCGGCGATTCGGTGCGCGACAGGGTCTTGACCATCAGCGTCGACATCGCCGTCAGGGCCGCCGCCACCAGGGCCAGCCCGGCCCCCAGCGACAGGTCGTCGAGCCCCGGGCGCAGCACCACCAGCACCCCGGCGAAGCCCACCATCGTCGCCGTCCAGCGCCGCAGCCGCACCACCTCGCCCAGGAACAGCGCCGCCCCCAGCGTGGCGAACAGCGGCGCCGTGAAGCCCAGCGCCGTCGCCGTGGCCAGCGGCAGCAGGGCAATCGCGCTGAACCAGCACAGCATGTTGGCGATGCCGATCGCCGCCCGCGCGCTGTAGGCGCCGAGCCGGGCGGTGCGGATCGCCGCGCTGCCATGGCGCAGCAGCCAGGGCAGCATCGCCACCACGCCGAACAGGTTGCGCAGGAACACCACCTGGAAGCTGTGAAGCTCCGTCACCATCACCCGGATGATCGCCGCCATCACCGAAAACAGCGCCGCCGCCGCGATCATCCACAGCACCCCGCGCACCGGCGCAGACAGGTTCGCCAGATAGGCTTTCATCGCGGGGACACGCGGCGGGGCCGGGAGACGAGGAGGGCAGCTTGCGGCAACATTCCGCCCGCGATAATGGATCAGGCAGGGAATGTTAGGCGCGCGCAGCCAGCGCCGGAAGGGGAAACGCCATGCAGTTTCTGTTGATCGCCCATGACGGCACCGATGAAGGCGCGCTCGACCGCCGGATGGCTGCGCGCGACCGCCACCTGGAGCATATCAAGCCGCTGGTGGCCGCCGGCAACATCGTGGTCGGCGGCGCCATGCTCGACGATGCCGGCCGCATGGTCGGCTCCTATGTCGTCTGCGACTTCCCGGACCGCGCCGCGCTGGATGCCTGGATCGCCGGCGATCCCTACACCACGGGCGATGTCTGGCGGAAGATCGAGGTGACGCCGATCCGCATCGCCGTGAAGAGCTGAGCGATGGACCGGCCGCTCTGGACGCCGTCGCCCGCGCGCATCGCCGCCAGCGCGATGGACCGCTTCCGCCGCCAGGCTGAGGCGGTGTCCGGCAAGGCGCTGGCCGACTATGCCGCGCTGTGGGCCTGGTCGGTTGAGGACCGGGCGGCGTTCTGGAGCCTGGTCTGGGATTTCTGCGGCGTCATCGGCGAGCGCGGCGGGGTGGCGCTGGCCGATGGCGAGCGCATGCCCGGCGCCCGCTTCTTCCCCGAGGCGCGGCTGAACTTCGCCGAGAACCTGCTCCGCCCGGACGCCGATCCCGATGCCGAGGCCCTGGTGTTCCGCGGCGAGGACAAGGTGGCTCGCCGGCTCACCCACGGCGAGCTGCGCGGCCAGGTGGCAGCCCTGGCCGCCCGGCTGCGGGCCGAGGGCGTGGGGCCGGGCGACCGGGTGGCCGGCATCGTCGCCAACCTGCCCGAAGCGGTGGCGGGCCTGCTCGCCGCCGCCTCGATCGGCGCCATCTGGTCGTCCTGCTCGCCCGATTTCGGCGTCCAGGGCGTGCTCGACCGCTTCGGGCAGATCGAGCCCAAGGTGCTGATCGCGGTCGATGGCTACTGGTATGCCGGCAAGCCGGTCGACTGCCTGCCCAAGCTGCGCGAGATCGCCCCGCAGCTTCCCAGCCTGCGGCGCATCCTGGTGGTGCCCTATCTGGCTGCGGCGCCCGACCTTGCCGGGCTGCCGCTCGCCCTGGACTGGTCAGCGGCGCTGGCGCCCCATGCCGGGGCGCCGCTTGGCTTCGAGCGCGGCCCCTTCGACCGGCCGCTGTGCATCCTCTATTCCTCGGGCACCACGGGGGTGCCCAAATGCATCGTCCATGGCGCCGGCGGCACGCTGCTGCAGCATCTGAAGGAGCATGTGCTGCACAGCGACGTGCGCCCCGGCGACCGCGTGTTCTACTTCACCACCTGCGGCTGGATGATGTGGAACTGGCTGGTCTCGGGCCTCGCCGCCGGGGCGGCGCTGATGCTCTACGACGGCTCGCCCTTCCACCCCTCGGGCGAGGTTTTGTGGCGCTATGCCGAGGCGGAGCGCTTCACGCTGTTCGGCACCTCCGCCAAATACATCGATGCGCTGCTGAAGGCCGGGGTGCGGCCGAAGGAAGGCTTCGAGCTTGGCGCCCTGCGCACCCTGTGCTCGACCGGCAGCCCGCTGTCGCCGGAAGGCTTCGACTACGTCTATGCCGGCGTGAAGGAGGATGTGCAGCTCTCCTCCATCTCCGGGGGCACCGACATCGTGTCCTGCTTCGTGCTGGGCAATCCCGTGCTGCCGGTGTGGAAGGGGGAGATCCAGTGCCGCGGCCTTGGCATGGCGGTCGACGTGTTCGACGAGGAGGGGCGGCCGGTGCGCGGCGAGAAGGGGGAGCTGGTGTGCACCCGCGCCTTCCCCTCGATGCCGGTGATGTTCTGGAACGATCCCGACGGCGCCAAGTATCGGGCGGCCTATTTCGAGCGCTTCCCCGGCCTGTGGTGCCATGGCGACTTCGTGGAGCTGACCGGCCATGACGGCATGATCATCCATGGCCGGTCCGACGCCACGTTGAACCCTGGCGGGGTGCGCATCGGCACCGCCGAGATCTACCGCCAGGTCGAGCAGCTTCCCGAGGTGCTGGAGAGCCTGGTGATCGGCCAGGACTGGGACAATGACGTGCGCGTGGTACTGTTCGTGCGGCTGCGCGAGGGGCAGGCGCTGACGGCGGAACTGGTCGATCGCATCCGCCGGCAGATCCGCACCGGCGCCTCGCCGCGCCATGTCCCGGCGAAGATCCTGGCCGTGGCCGACATCCCGCGCACCAAGAGCGGCAAGATCGTGGAACTTGCGGTGCGCAACATCGTGCATGGCCGGCCGGTGCGCAACCGCGAGGCGCTGGCCAATCCGGAAGCCCTGGAGCTGTTCCGCGACCGCCCGGAGCTGGCGGGCTGAGGGGCCGGTGGCGGCCGGGCGGCGCGAGGCGGACCCCGGGATCGACGAGATCCGCCGCGAGCTTGAGGGCGCGGTGGTGGACCATGCCGACTGGCTCGACCGCTGGCACCGCAGCCTGCTCTGCGGCGTGAAGGCCGGGCCCGACATCCTGTCGGAGAACGCGCATTTCCTGTGCCGCTTCGGCGGCTGGTACGATCTTCGCGCCGCCGGCGGCCTGCTGGACCAGCCGGCCTTCAAGGCCCTCGGCGACGCCCACCGCCTGATGCACGACCATGCCCGCATCCTGGCCGAGCGCAGCGGCCGCGGCCGCCAGCTGCCGGCCGAGGAGTACGACGCCTTCATCGCCAAGGTCCGCGTCTTCCGCGACCGCGCCCGCCGCCTGGAGAAGGCCTTCGCGAAGGTGGTGAGCGAGGTCGACCCGTTGACCGGCGCGCACAACCGCCAGGGCATGGCGGCGATCCTGGAGCGCGAGCGCGAGCGCGCCCTGCGCGGCCGGGTGCCGCTCACCCTGGCGCTGGCCGACCTCGACCGCTTCAAGGCCGTGAACGACACCTACGGCCACCCCGGCGGCGACACGGTGCTGCACCATGCCGCCACCATCTTCCTGTCCGGCGTGCGCCCCTATGACTGGGTGTTCCGCTATGGCGGCGAGGAATTCCTGTTCTGCCTGCCCGATGCCGCCCCCGACGACGCCATCGCCGTGCTTGAGCGGCTGCGCCAGCGCCTGGAGCAGGCGCCGGTGCGCATCGACGCCACGCACGAGATCACGGTCACCGCCTCCTTCGGCCTCGCCTGCCTGGAACCTGGCCTCTCAGTCGAAGGGACTATCGACCGGGCCGACCGGGCGCTCTATTTTGCCAAACAGAATGGGCGCAACCGCGTGTGCCTGTGGGGACGCGACGTGGACGGAGACGGGAACGGCGATGGTTGATTCACAGCGGCTGCGCACGCTGGAGAACGCCGCGCAGCGCGCCGGCGTCATCACCTCGATCTTCGAGGTGCGCTGCGAAAGCCTGGACGACCGGCAGTTCAAGGCATTCGCCGAGCTGATGGACCTCTACATCTCGATCGCCCAGCGCACGGTGAAGGCCGGCAAGGACTATATCGACGAAGGCTTCCTGTTGACCGGGGAGGACGCGGAGCGGCTGAACGCCGTGTTCGCCAAGATCTTCCGCACCACCCCGGCCGGCTTCCTGGAAGCCTGCGCCATGGCCCAGGCCGCCGCCGACAAGGCCGCCGGCGACGCCAAGGCCGACCGGCGATAGGCCGTCGGGCCGCACCGGCCCGATCATCCCGGCCGATCAGGTGCAGGGCATGGTCATCGGCGATATTTCATAGCTGAAGATGCGCCATTTGAGGTCGTTCGTGGCGCGCGCGGTGACTGCTTCCAGCCGGCAGTCCGCGGCGTTGCCGAATTTGCTGAGATACCGGTTCTGCCGGTAGAGCCCGATCGGGTAGCTGTCGCCCTGCGATGTGATCGCGCCAGTGCCAATGAACCGCCGACGCTCCAAGGGGCCAAGTGAATAGACGGTTTCGTCCAACAGACGCTTCCAGGTTTCCGGCCGCAGGCCAAAATGCGCAACGGCTGCCGGATCAAGACTGCTGAAGGTGCCCGCCAGATCATGATTGTCCAGAAGCCGAAGGAACTCCTCTACGCCCGGTTCCATCGACACCTTTGGTTCTTCGAATCGAACAATGTTGCGGGCAATGTAGGGTTGCGAGAACCAGACGATCAGCCCCAGAACGATGGCGCCGCCCGCCTGAAAGGCGCCCTTGTATCTCATTTCTGCGACGCCCGGGATCATCGCTCCCACGCCTGCGGCCGACAGCGAAAGCGCGGTCATGAAAACCTGAAGCTGGAAGTCACTCGGATTCGGAACCAGCATTGCCAAATACATCATTACAGATATAAATATAACTCCAAACACGAACGCGAGCAGGACGTTTATGTTTACCTTTCCACTTATCATTTTATTACTCCTACAAGGACAATATTATCGAGTCCTTATAGTTCAATCTGGAAATGAACATCGAATAGGAAATCAGGTACTGCCCAGGCACAAGCAGCCTGCCGCCGGCCAGAAGATATGGATCGTAGCCGATGGCAGAGAACGGATATGGGTCGTTGACGATGAGGTGAACATCGCCTCCTTGCCGCCTGTACCCTACGATCAGCGCCACATGCTCGCCGAAGCCAGGGGGATAATGGTATCCCATACCACTCGGGCTGATCCCCGCGACGACTGGCCTGCCGGCGCCGATTTCGTTGATGATCGCCACGGCAGACAGCGCTGCGACCGGGCGCGGCGTGAATGATCGTCCGGCGACGCCGCGATAGCGAGCGACGTTCTGATACTGCAGAAGTATGGCGGACATATTGTGGGTTGACCCGATACCGGTCCTGCACATACCGCACTGAATATCGCAGATGCCACCCAGCATCGCGACAACACCGCATTGATATATGCCCGCCGGATTGAGCGACCGGTAACCGAAGTATCGCAGCACCATTTCCGACACGGCGGCCCAGCACCAGACTTCTGTCAGCTGTATCGTTGGCTGAATCCTGAGTTGCCTGTCGGCGCCTGCCGGGGCCGCAAACAGGGTCGCCACAGCAAATAGGATCGATGCGACGAACTTTGCCTTCATGCCCACCCTCGACAGCCCTCAGGTCAGGCTTCGGGTATGCGGTCGATCAAACCTTCACTGCCACCCATGATGCGGCACTTCGCCGCGCCATGGAACCGCCTTTCGCGCGCTGCCGGCAAGGCTCTACATCCCCTTGCTGTCGCCGAAGCTTTCCGTGGTGAAGCGAAAGGCGCGCAGGGTGTCGGACCAGTGGTCGGGCGGCAGGCCGGCCTTGCGCTTTAGCTGGCGGACGAACAGGCGGGGATCGGGGATCGATTCCCAGACCTGGGGCAGGAAGATCGCCTGGCGGTCCTGGTCGCGCAGGATCAGCCCGTCGCGGTCGGGGTTCAGCGCCGCCAGCAGCTCCGCCTCCGAGGCGGCGCGAAGCGGCCGCGCGTGGCTCAGCACGGAGATGTCGATCTTCACCCGCGCCTCCTCCTCGGCCGTCAGCGGCGCGAAGCGGCGGTCGCCGAAGGCGGCCTTGTAGGCCTGGTCCAGGATGTCCTCGCGCAGCGGCCGGTGCGCCGCCAGCGAGCCGACACAGCCGCGCAGCGCGCCATCCAGCGTCAGCGTCACGAAGGCGGCCCGCATCGCCGCCAGGGTGGGCGACATGGCCCCGAACTCGGCCCGGGGCGGCCGGTCATGGGCCACCCCGAAGCGCACCGCCGCGCGCGCCATCTCCATCGCCATCGCCCGGTCGGCCGGGGGCAGCCTCGCCTCGCCGGCATACTCAAAGGCGATCGAGGCATAGCCCACCACCCGGTCCTTGCCGCCGCGGGTATCGCCGGAATTGCGGTAGTCCAGGCAGGTGGCCCGCAGATCGAGCGCGCGCGCCCGCCCGATCAGCCCATAGATGGCGTGGCGGCCGCAGGCCTGGTCGCGGCCCAGCCGGTCGGCGCGCAGCATCTCGATCGCCTGCACGGCGGCGAGGTCCTTCTCGCGCGCCGCCGCATACTCCAGATAGTGCGACAGGTCGGAGGACACGATGATGGCCGTCTCCGGCCCGCCCCAGGCGACCTGCAGCACCCCGGCCACCTGCTCCGGCGTCGCCCCGCCGACCAGCAGCGGCAGGATCGTCACCTCGCCCAGCGCCCGCTGGATGAAGGGCAGATGCACCTCCAGCCCATGCTCGCCGGCAAAGGGCGCCGGATCAACGGCCACCTGCGGCAGGGCGGCGAGCCGGTCGCGCAGCGCACGGTCGACCGGCAGCAGGCCCAGGGGCGTCGCCCAGGCATCGGCCGGATGCACCGCCAGTCCGGGGATCGCCATGCGGTGGGTCGGCCCCAGCAGCACCACCCGGCTGATGGTGCCGCGGCGCGGCGCCAGGGCGGCATAGCCGCTGCCGGCGACCGGGCCGGAGAAGACGTAGCCGGCATGCGGGGCGATCAGCGCCTTGGGCGACAGGGCCGGCACCCGGGCTGCGGCCAGGCAGCGGTCCACCAGCCCGGCGCAGGCCTCGGCGGCGGCGGGATAGAAGCTGCCCGCCACTTCGGGGGCTTTCACGGCAGGCGACATGGCCGCAGTATAGCAGCATGGATGGCGGCTTCGAGGGCGTGCCGACGCGGTTCTGGACGGCGCTGGACGACGGGCGGGTGCGCTGCGACGTGTGCCCGCGCGAATGCCGCATGCAGGATGGCCAGCGCGGCCTGTGCTTCGTGCGTGGCGCCCGGGGCGGCGAGGTGGTGCTGACGACCTGGGGCCGGTCCTCAGGCTTCTGCGTCGACCCGATCGAGAAGAAGCCGCTGAACCATTTCCTGCCGGGCACCCCGGTGCTGTCGCTCGGCACGGCCGGCTGCAACCTCGCCTGCGACTTCTGCCAGAACTGGTCGATCTCGAAGAGCCGGGAGGTCGACACCCTGGCCGATTCCGGCACGCCCGAGGCGATCGCCGCGGCCGCCCAGAAGCTCGCCTGCCGGTCGGTCGCCTACACCTACAACGATCCCGCCATCTTCCTGGAATATGCCCTCGACATCGCGGCCGCCTGCCGCGAGCGCGGCATCGCCAGCGTCGCGGTGACCGCGGGCTACATGAAGCCGGCGGCACGCGAAGCGCTGTTCGCCGGCATGGACGCCGCGAATGTCGACCTGAAGGCGTTCAGCGAGGGGTTCTACCGGCGTGTCGCCAAGGGGCATCTGGAGCCGGTGAAGGAGACGCTGGTCTATCTGAAGCGCGAGACCAGGGTGTGGTTCGAGATCACCACCCTGCTGATCCCCGGCCTCAATGACGGTGAAACGGAGATTTCGGAACTGGCCGCCTGGATCCTGGAGGAACTCGGCCCCGATGTGCCGCTGCACTTCACGGCCTTCCATCCCGATCACCGGATGAGGGACCGGCCGGCCACCCCGCACGCCACCCTGGCGATGGCCCGGCGGCTGGCCCTGCGCCGGGGGCTGCGGCATGTCTATTGCGGCAATGTGCGCGATACCGCCCGCGCCACCACCTGGTGCCATGCCTGCGGGACAGCGCTGATCCGGCGCGACGCCTACGCAATCCTGGCCTGGAACCTCGGCGCGGATGGCGCTTGCCCGCATTGTGCCACGCCGCTGCCCGGCGTCTTCGAGGCGCGGCCGGGCGGCTGGGGCAACCGCCGCCTGCCCGTGCGGCTGGCGGAAGCGGCGCCTCAGCCGAGCCCGTAATGGGCGAAATACTGCTGGATCAAGCGGCGCTTTTCGGGATGCAGATAGAAGAACTGCGCGGCCACCATGCCGTCCGGCTGCAGGCGCACCACCACCGCCTCGGCATCGAAGGCGATGTCGAAGGTCCCGTCTGAGACCGCGACCGACAGCTTGAACTTCTGGCGTGCCACCAGCACGTCGCGGCAGGGGCCGAAGAGCAGGCCGCCGGTCGACCAGTTGTGCAGCGCATAGGCCTTGCCATCGATCACCACCCGGCTGCCGGGCAGCACGTCCTTGCGCGGATGCTGGCGGCGTTCCTCGCCCGCATCCTTGCGGAACATCTTCGTCAGGCTGGTAAGCATGTTGCACCCGAAAGCTGCGGATGCGGGGCTATACCCGCCGATCCCTTGCGGCTTGGTTAACGCGGCGCCTGCTGGCCGTAGGAGGAGAAGTATTTCTCGATCCTGGCCCTGTAGGCCGGATGGAGCTGGAAGAACTGCGCCGCCAGATCCGAGCCCATGCGCCGCACCACCACCGCATCGGTATCGAACTCGATGTCGTTGACCGCGTCCTTCACCGCGACGGTCATCCGGAAGCGCTGGCGCACGATCAGGTCGCCGTCGTAAGGGCCGAACAGCACGCCGCTCAGGCTCCAGTTCTTCAGCGGATAGGGTTTGCGGTCGATCGTCACGAAGCTTCGGGCAGCGACGGCCACCCGTGGCGCACGCGCCCTGAGCGGCCTTTCCGGCTCCCCCGACAGCAGCTTGCGAAGCGTCCCGAACATCGCAGGCCTCCCTGGCAGATCGTTAACCATATCACGGGCGCGGATATTGGCACAATATCGGGCCGGGTTCTTCTTCAGGGTTATTCTCAGTGGTTTTCACACGATTTCGTGAGTATTTGACGACATGGCGAGATTGATCGAATGAAATGAGGATATTGCGGGTTGGTGGCCTGATTGCCACTATCTGTTGTGGGTGCTGCGGCTTGCCAGCCCTTGCCGGTGGCGGCTAGAATGCGTCATTCCCAGCGGCTTGGGGGGCTGTCGATGGCGGCGAGGACACGCGGATTGGCACGTCTGCCCGGCCGCAAGCTGCTCGACATGCGCACCTACGACCGCAGCGCCGATGCCGCGGCGATGGACCTGCGCCGGGCGAACGACGTGTTCGGGCGCATCGCCGCCGATACCGCCGGGGTGATCGACCGGCTGAATGCCGGGCTGATGAACGACGCCAATTTCCGCATGGTCGAGGCGCGGGTGGCGGAAGATCATTTCCAGAAGGTCTTCGCGGAAGTCCGCTTCGAGGCCTATGCCGATGCGGCCGACCTCGCGCGCGCCTTCGCCGGCCGCTGCGAGGCCGCCGCCGCGGATGCCGGCGAGGCCCATCTTGCGGCCACGCTCAACGCCATCGCCCAGATGTTCCGCACCTATGCCGAGCGCCTGGACCAGAAGGCGCGCACCAGCCTGGACGCCACCGCCGCGCGCTGAGCCGCCAACAACGACAAGCCATAGCCGAGGAAACCCCATGCCGACCGACCTGGACATCGCGCGCGCCGCCCGGCTCGCGCCCATCGCCGATATCGCGGCCCGTCTCGACATCCCGGCCGATGGCCTGGTGCGCTATGGCGACGACAAGGCCAAGCTGAAGCCCGGCTTCGTCGCCGGCCTTGCCGGCAGGCCCCAGGGCCGGCTGGTGCTGGTGACGGCGATCAGCCCGACCCCGGCCGGCGAGGGCAAGACCACCACCACCGTGGGGCTGGGCGATGGGCTGCGGCGGATCGGGGTGAAATCGGCGATCGCGCTGCGCGAGCCCTCGCTCGGCCCCTGCTTCGGGGTGAAGGGCGGGGCGGCCGGCGGCGGCTATGCGCAGGTGGTGCCGATGGAGGACATCAACCTGCACTTCACCGGCGACTTCCACGCCATCGGCGCCGCCAACAACCTGCTGGCCGCGATGGTCGACAACCACATCTACTGGGGCAAGGAGCCGGCGATCGATCCGCGCCGCGTCACCTGGCGGCGGGCGCTGGACATGAACGACCGCGCCCTGCGCCAGATCGTGTCCTCGCTGGGCGGCACGGCCAACGGCTTCCCGCGCGAGGACGGCTTCGACATCACCGTCGCCTCCGAGGTTATGGCGATCTTCTGCCTGGCGACCGACCTTGCCGACCTCAAGCGCCGCCTCGGCCAGATCGTCGTCGGCCAGACCCGCGACCGCCGGCCGGTCACCGCCGCGGACCTGAAGGCCGAAGGCGCGATGGCGGCACTGCTGCGCGACGCGCTGATGCCGAACCTGGTGCAGACCCTGGAGCACACCCCCGCCTTCGTCCATGGCGGCCCCTTCGCCAACATCGCCCATGGCTGCAACACCGCGCTTGCCACCCGCAGTGCCCTGGCCCTGGCCGAGGTGGTGGTGACGGAGGCCGGCTTCGGCGCCGACCTGGGGGCCGAGAAGTTCCTCGACATCAAATGCCGCAAGGCGGGGATCTGGCCCTCGGCCGTGGTGGTGGTGGCAACCGTGCGGGCGCTGAAGATGCATGGCGGGGTGGCCAGGGAGGATCTCGGCAGCGAGAACCTGGCCGCCCTCGAGGCCGGCTTCGCCAACCTCGCCCGGCACCTCGACAATCTCGCGAAATTCGGCCTGCCGGCGCTGGTCGCGATCAACCACTTCACCGCCGACACCCCGGCCGAGCATGCCCTGATCGCCGACAGATGCGCTGCCCTTGGGGTGGAGGCCCATGTCTGCCGTCACTGGGCGGAGGGCGGGGCCGGCATCGAGGCGCTGGCACGGGCGGTCGCCGCGCGCTGTGCCGCCCCGGCCCCGGCCCCGCGCTTCCTCTATCCGGACGACATGGCGCTGGCCGACAAGATCAGGACCGTGGCCCGGGAGATCTACCGCGCCGGCGCCGTGAAGTTCGACCGCAGGGCCCTCGACCAGCTCGCCGCCTTCGAGGCCGCCGGCGCCGGCCGCTTCCCGGTGTGCATGGCCAAGACCCAGTACAGCTTTTCCGCCGATCCGGCGCTGCGCGGTGCGCCGGAAGGCTTCGAGTTGCCGGTGCGCGAGGTGCGCCTGTCGGCGGGGGCGGAGTTCGTGGTGGCCCTGTGCGGCGACATCATGACCATGCCGGGCCTGCCGAAATCCCCCGCCGCCGAGCGCATCGACATCGACCCGCAGGGCCGCATCGAGGGGCTGTTCTAGCTGCCGGGCCGCGGCGGGGTCAGCCGGCGGCCAGCGCCTCGACATGGCCGGGCAGGTCGTGCGGCTGCACCACCGCCGCCCGCACCAGCTCGTCGAAGCGGCGGGTCAGCACCCGGATGTGTTCGCTTGAGGTGAACACGAAATAGAAGCGCCCGAGATAGACCGCGACCCGCATCTGGCCGAACACGGTGAAGGGCACCGAGAACACGCGGTACTGGTCGAACAGGTGGACGCGCAGGCTGGGATAGAGGTCGCGCGTCAGCGCCACGATATGGGCGGCCTGCGCGGCCCTGTCGGCGGCCGGCAGCGCGGCCCAGGGGCCCTCCCCGCGGAGCAGGGCGGCGATGGTCTGGGCGCCGCAGCACACCTCGATCTCGGTCTCCGGCCGGCGCAGGTAGTCGAGCCGCGAGCGGGCGGCGGCCAGCGTGCGCTCCGGATCGGCCGGATACTCGCAGCGGATCGCCGCCTCGGTCTTCAGCACATCGGGCACGCCCGCGGTGACCGTGCGGATCTTGTAGCCGGCCGCCTCCGTCATCCAGGCGAACATGCGGTCGTCGATCGGCGCCGGCTCCGGCTGGGCGATCTGCATGATGTCGCCGAACACATCGGCGCCGCGCTGCTCGCGCTGGCTGAGGCCGAGCAGCCAGTCGACAGACACCCGGCTGCGCTCGGCGATGGCCGCCAGGGTCTCCGCCCGCGGCAGCCGGTCCGCCGGTTCGGCCAGAAGCTGGGCGAGGGTCGAACGGTCCAGCCCGATCGAACGGGCATAGGCGGCCTGGCTGGCGCCGGAGCGCGCGATCACCTGGATCAGCCGCTCCCGGAAGTTGCGGGCGATCTGCCGGCGGTCGGCCATCTTTCACCTCGACGATGGGAATAGTCAGCAAAAGAGATATTTGTCAGCAAGCGGGACTCTATGTTTATCAAGAAAGCGGATTGTCCATCACTCCCGCATTGCAGGGAAGCGGAAATCTCCGATCATCACGGCCGCGACAGGCGAGCGGGGAGTGATGGCGGTGCTGGCGGCAAGGCGGTGGCGGTGGGCCAGGGTGGAATGGCCGACGGTCGTGCTGGCGGCTGCGATCTATGGCGGCTGGATCGTGCTAACCTTCCATGGCGCCACGATTCCTGCCTGGCTGGCGGTGCCGGCGGGGGGGTGGCTGATCGCCTGGCACTCCTCCCTTCAGCACGAGGTGCTGCACGGCCACCCGACCCGGACGGGCTGGCTGAACACGCTGATCGGCCTGCCGCCTATCGGCCTGTGGTGTCCCTATCACCGCTATCGCGACACGCATCTGCAGCACCACCGCAACCAGCACCTGACCGACCCGCATGAGGACCCCGAGAGCCGCTACCTGAGCGCTGCGGCCTGGGCGCGGCTGGGGCCGGCGGGGCGCCTGCTGCAGCGGGTGCGGCGCACGCTGCTGGGCCATCTGCTGCTGGGGCCGGCGGCGATGATCGGCGGTTTCCTGGCGGCCGAAGCGCAGGCCGGCTGGGCCGGCGACCGGCGGGTGCGGCGGGCCTGGGCGATCCATCTGGCAGCGTCACTGCCGGTGCTGGCCTGGCTGTGGCTTCACGAAATGAACCCTTGGACATATGCCGGCATGATCTATGCCGGCACGGCGCTGACGCAGCTCCGCGTCTTTGCCGAACACCGGGCGGCGGCGGACTGGCGGCAGCGCACGGCGAGCGTGGAGGGCGGCGGCCCGCTCGCCTGGCTGTTCCTGTTCAACAACCTGCATGTCGCCCATCACAGCCGCCCTGGCCTGGCCTGGTACCGCCTGCCCGCCTATCACGCCGCGAACCGCGGCCGCTTTGCCGCCGAGAATGGCGGGCTGGTGTACCGCGGCTATGGCGAGATCGCGCGGCGCTTCCTGCTGTGGCCGGCCGCCGAGCCGGTGCATCCCGGCAGCCCCCGCTAACTGGGCCGGCGCGCTACCGCCCGTGGGCGACGGTGCAGTCGCGGCTGGAATGCCTGCGGCAGGTCTCCAGCGCCTCGCGCGCCGCATCCTCGCGCGTGCGCCGGGCAGAGACCCAGCCATAGCTGCTGCCTGATCCGGTGGCGAAGGCCTTGTGCGGTGGTGCCGCCAGATAGTCGGCAAAGGACTTCCGGCCGGGCTCGGCCAGGCTTGCCGGCGGCTCCGCCTGATCGCGCGGCAGCGGCAGGGGCTCGGCCAGCACCGTCAGCCGGTGGCGGGCCAAAAAGCGTTCGACATAGGGCGTCCAGTGGGCGATCCCGGCGCGCGAGAACAGGGTGTGGCCATCCTCGCCGAAGGCAGGCGCGATCACCAGCTCGGCCCGCCCGCCAGCGGCCGTGAAGGCCTGGAAGAAGGCACCGGCAAGGGCGGGCGAGAAATAGCGGTCGTTCTCGGCATAGATCCACAGGCTGGGCACCCGGGCGCTGCGCCCCAGCGCGGCGAAGGCCGCGGCCAGCCGGTCGGGCGCGCACACCTCCTCGGGCCTGGGCGAGCCG
>CAZEQG010000019.1:14919-15229 GCA_964514295.1 uncultured Alphaproteobacteria bacterium | reverse complement strand
GCATGCGCGAGGCGGTGGCGGCGGCCGCCGCCGCCCTGCCCTTTGCCGCCGCGCGGATCGAAAGCGACGGGCTGATCGCCTGCCTGGGCGCCCATGGCGGGGCCGATGGCGGCATCGTCATCGTCGGCACCGGCAGCATCGCGCTCGCCCGGCTGAAAGGCCGCGAGATCCGCGTCGGCGGCTATGGCTTCCCGATCTCCGACGAGGGCAGCGGCGCCGATCTTGGCCTGCGCGCGCTGCGGGCCGCACTGCGGGCAACCGACGGGCGCGGCGAAACCACCCCGATCGCCGTTCCACACCAGCACGCGCC
>CAZEQG010000019.1:0-14909 GCA_964514295.1 uncultured Alphaproteobacteria bacterium | reverse complement strand
ACCCCGCTGCTGGCCGAGCTGATGGCCCGCTTCGGCCATGACCCGATGGAGGCGGTGGCCTGGATGGACCGCGCCAGCGCCACCGACTACGCCGTCTTCGCCCCGCTGGTGATGCGCCACGCCAATCTGGGCGACCCGGCCGGCCGGCGCATCGTGCAGGCCGCGGCAGGCCAGCTCGATGCCCTGGTGCGTGCGCTGATCGACCGCGGCGTGACCCGCATCGCCCTGCTCGGCGGCCTGGCCAGCGCCATCGAGGAATGGCTGTCGCCCGATGTCCGCCGCCGCCTGGTGCCGCCGGCCGGCGACGGCCTGGCCGGGGCGCTGCTGCTGGCCGACGGGATATAGGCGGGCATCTTCATAAATTTCGAGATTCGTTTTAGTTGACAGGCAATCTCGTTTTTCTGCATCGTCCCCAGACAATCGATAAGGAAAATCTGTCATGCGCGATGGGGAGGGAACCGGCGCGCCGACCCTGGCGAGCGCCGTGCATGAGCGGCTGCGGGAGGATATCCTGGCCGGGCGGCTGATGCCGGGCACCAAGCTGCGCGTCGAGTTCGTCAGCGAGCGCTACGAGGCCGGCGCCAGCCCGGTGCGCGAGGCGCTGAACCGGCTGTCGGCCGAGGGGCTGGTGGAGCGGCGCGACCAGCGGGGCTTCTATGTCGCCGCCGCCAGCGTGGCCGATCTGCGCGAGCTGGTGAAGACGCGCTGCTGGGTAGAAGGGCTGGCCTTGCGGGAATCGATGGCCCACCGCACCATGGCCTGGGAGGAGGCGGTGCTGCTGGCCCATCACCGGCTGTCGCGCACGCCGCGTTCCAGCGACCCCAACGGCTACCGCTCGAACCCGGACTGGGAGGCGCTGCACCGCGCCTATCACGAAAGCCTCATCGCCAATTGCGGCTCCCGCCACCTGATCCGCTTCTGCGCCGATCTGGCCGGCCAGATGGACCGCTACCGACAGCTCGCGGCCGAGACGATCTATGCCGAGCGCAATGCCGGCACCGAGCACAAGGCGCTGCTCGACGCGGTGATCGACGGCGACGCGGAGCGCGCGGTGGGCCTGCTGACCGGGCACTATCAGCGCACGCTGCGGATCATTGAGGGAACGGACCTGTTCGCTGCGGAGTGACCGGCAAAAAATCGATGAACGATTGACAGCGATCGCACCTTCGATATTTTTGCCGACGAAGAATGGTTTCTCGATCAGAAACGGGAAACGGCATGGCCGGACGGACCGGCTTAAAGGGAGGAAAACATGCGGAAACTATCGCTGGGTGTTCGCACGCTCGCGGCCGTGACGCTGTGCGCGGGCTTTGCCGCCGGGGCGCAGGCGCAGACCGTCCAGGTCGCCCTGGGTGACGTGCTGTCGCTGGAGAGCCTGGCTTTCGCGATCGCGCTGGAACGGGCCAAGGACAAGGGCTTCGACTACAAGCTGACCTCCTTCTCCAAGGAGGATCTGGCGATCCAGGCCGTGGTCAGCGGCCAGGCGCAGATCGGCGCCGCCACGCCCTTCTCGGTGATGCAGAAGAGCCGGGCGCCGATCCGCGGCGTGTTCCAGATGACCCGGCTGGTGTTCTTCCCGGTCACCGACAAGGCCGCCTACCCCGACTGGAAGTCGCTGAACGGCCAGCCCTTCACCTTCCATGCGCGCGGCAGCGGCACCGAGGCGATCGGCAACATCCTGGCCAAGCGCAATGGCATCGAGTTCGGTCAGCGCAACTATGTGCCGGGCTCCGAGAACCGGGTGGTGGCGATGCTGAACGGCCAGATCAAGGCCACCATCGTCGACCTCGCCAACAAGAACCTGCTGATGCAGCGCGGCGGCGACCGCTTCCACGCCCTGCCCGGCCACGACAGCCCGGCGACCGACGAGATGCTGTTCGTGCGCCAGGACTGGGCGGAGAAGAACGCCGCCACCCTCGACATGCTGGTGGAAGAGTTCTACCGCCTGTGGACGCAGATGGCCAAGGACCCCTCGATCATCGACGAGGAACGCAAGAAGCGCGGCCTGCTGAAGGACCTGCCGGCGGAGGTGACGAACAACACCACCGCCTTCTACACGCAAGGCGTCAAGGAAGGCGTCTACAGCAAGTCCGGGGGCGACGAGGCATCGGCGCGCGCCGACTTCGAGTTCTACGTGGAGGCCGGCCAGCTCACCGGGCCTGCCGCCTCGCTGAAGGTCGAGGATTTCTGGAACTTCGCCCCGCTGGCCAAGGCCAAGGCGAAGGTCGGGTCCTGAGCGGCGGGCCGGCCGGGGGGATGGCGGCATGGCGATGAGCGGAAGCGGTCGCGCCGAGGCCGTCCCGACGGCCGGGCTCGCGTGGCGCTGGCGCCTCGCCGGGGCGATGGACCCGGCGAGGCTGGCCTCGGTGGTGGTGGTGCTGGGCGGCTGGGAGCTGGCCGGGCGCTGGCCGGTCAGCGCCGCCTTCCCGCCCTTCTCCGAAACCTTTGCGGCGGCGCTGGCGATGACCCTTTCGGGTGTCCTGCCGGCGGCGATCCTGGTGACCCTGGGGCCGCTGGCGATCGGGCTGGCGATCTCGGCCCTTGTGGGGGTGTCCTGCGGCGTGGCGATGGGCCTCAGCCGGCGCGCCGAATGGTTCGGCGTGCCGGTGTTCATCGTGCTGCAGGCTGCCCCGCTCGCCGCCCTGGTGCCGCTTCTGGTGCTGGCCTACGGCATCGGCATCACCACCAAGGTGGCGACGGTGTGCATCATGGCGATGCCGGTGATCGTGCTGAACGCCTTCAAGGCGATCCGCCACACCCCGGCCTCGCTGACCGAGATGGGCGTGTCCTTCCTGGGCAGCCGCCGCCAGATCATCGCCAAGATCATCCTGCCGGCGGCAAGCCCGGTGATCTTCGCCGGCCTCAGGCTGGGGCTGGCGGCCGGCTTCGTCGGTGCGGTGCTGGCCGAACTGCTGGTCAGCCCCACCGGCATCGGCGACCTGATCACCTATCACCAGTCCGTCGCCGAATACCCCGAGATGTATGCGGCGATCGCCGCCATCATCCTGCTGTCGACCCTGTTCATCGGCTCGCTCGACTGGATCGAGACGCGGCTGTTCCGCCCGGAAAGACGGATGAACCCATGAGCCTGACGCCATGAGCCTCGCCATGCCGAAGCCAGCCCCCGAACCCGCCCCGATGGTGCGCGTCAGCGGGGTGTCGAAAGTCTATCCCGGTGGCGTCGAAGCGCTGAACGACATCTCGCTCGACTTCCCGGAAGGCAAGCTGACCACGCTGCTGGGGCCTTCGGGCTGCGGCAAGACCACGCTGCTAAAGATCATCGCCGGCCTGATCCCGGCGACCAGGGGCGAGGTCGAGGTGGCGGGCCGCAAGGTCACCGGCCCCGGGCCGGAGCGCGCCTTCGTATTCCAGGACTTCGCCCTGCTGCCCTGGGCCAGCGTGCTGCGCAATGTCGCCTTCGGGCTGGAGCTGCGCGGCGTGCCGCGGGCCGAGCGCGAGGCCAAGGCCGCCCATCACATCGCCGAGGTCGGCCTCCAGGGCTTCGAACAGCGCTTCCCGCACGAGCTTTCGGGCGGCATGCGCCAGCGCGTCGGCCTGGCCCGGGCGCTTGCCGTCGATGCCCAGGTGCTGATGATGGACGAGCCCTTCTCGGCCGTCGACGAACAGACCCGCCGCAAGTTCCAGGAGGACCTGCTGGAGCTGGTGGCGGTGCATCGCCGCACCTTCCTGTTCGTCACCCATTCGATCGAGGAGGCGGTCTACGTCTCCAACCGCATCGTGCTGCTGTCGCGCCGGCCGAGCCGGGTCTCCCAGATCGTCGAGCCCGACATCCCGCGCAGCCTGCCGCCGGACCGCATCCGCCGCCATGCCAGCTATCTCGATACGGTCGAGACCATCTGGCAGGGCCTGAAGCAGTATCTGGACTGACCGGCGATGACGCTGTTCGGGCGCGACATACCGATGGCCGCCTCGCTGCTGATCTGGGCGGCGCTGTGGGAGATCGTCGGGCGGTCGGGGGCGGTCATGCTGATCCCGCCGCTGAGCGACGTGTTCGTGCGCCTGCACGAGATCACCGCCACCGACAGCTTCTGGGAGGCGCTGGCCATCACCGCCCGCGCCATGGGCTGGGGCGCCGGGGCGGCGATCCTGGTGGGCGTGCCGGCGGGCATACTGATGGGCCGCTGGCGGCCCTTCGACCGGCTGCTGCTGCCCTGGGTCAACGTGTTCGTCAGCGCGCCGCTGTCGGCCCTGGTGCCGGTGATCATGGCGCTGTTCGGCTTCGGCGAGCTGACCATCGCCATCACCGTGTTCCTGTTCGCGGTGTGGATCATCACCCTGGATGCCAGGGCCGGCGCCCGCGGCATCTCGCCCTCGCTGGTGGAGATGGCCCGCTCCTTCGGGGCCAGCCCCGCGCAGGCCTTCCTGAAGATCTATCTGCTGGCCGCGCTGCCGGAGATCCTTGCCGGCATCCGGCTGGGCATGGTGCGCGCCGTCAAGGGGGTGATCATCGGCCAGCTCCTGGTCTCGGTGGTCGGCTTCGGACACCTGTTCGAGATCTACTCGTCGAATTTCCTGATGGAGCACATGTGGGCGCTGCTGCTGGTGCTGTTCGCCCTGGCCTTCGCCATCGACGCGGTGCTGAGCCATCTTGAGTCGAAGGTCGAATACTACGCCGCATCTCGTTGAAACGGAGAGACAATCGATGAATTTTGTTTCCTCGCCCGAACTGGTCGTCCCGGCTCCGGCGCAGGTCAGCCTGCCGGTCGCCGGCTCGACCGCGCGCTTCCCCGTGCACCGCGTCTACTGCATCGGGCGCAACTATGCGGCCCATGCCATCGAGATGGGGCATGACCCGAACCGCGAGCCGCCCTTCTTCTTCCAGAAGAATCCGGACAATCTGGTGCCGCCCGGCGGCGACTTCCCCTATCCGCCCAAGACCGATGACGTGCACCACGAGGTCGAGCTGGTGGTGGCGCTGAAGAGCGGCGGCACCGACATCCCGGTGGAGCGCGCGCTCGACCATGTCTGGGGCTACGGCGTTGGCCTCGACATGACCCGGCGCGACCTGCAGGGCGAGGCCAAGAAGCTCGGCCGGCCATGGGAGATCGGCAAGGCCTTCGAGTTCTCCGGCCCCTGCTCCGCCCTGGTGCCGGCGAGCGTGACCGGCCACCCGACCAGCGGCGCGGTGTGGCTGAAGGTGAACGGCGAGCTGCGCCAGGAGGGCGACCTCAACCAGCTCATCTGGAAGGTGCCGGAGATGATCGCCTATCTGTCGGCCTATTTCACGCTTGCCCCCGGCGACCTGATCTTTTCCGGCACGCCCTCCGGCGTGGCGGCGGTCAAGCGCGGCGACGTGATGCTGGCGCATGTCGATGGCGTCGGCGAACTGGAAGTGAAGGTCGTGTGATGCAGCAGATCACCGGAACCGAGCACTGGACCAACAAGGGCGAGGATGTCCGCCTGTTCCTGTGGGAAAAGCACGCCGGCAACCCGCGGCCGGACAAGGGCACGATCCTGTTCGTCCACGGCTCCTCCATGGCCTCCCAGCCGACCTTCGACCTGACCATCCCCGGGCGCGACGACGCCTCGGTGATGGATGTGTTCGCGCGCATGGGCTACGCCACCTGGTGCGTGGACATGGAAGGCTACGGCCATTCCTCCAAGCACCGCGACATCACCTGCGACATCGCCAATGGCGCCGATGACCTAGTGGCGGCGACCGACTACATCATCAAGGCGCGCAACCCCGGGCCGATGTTCGTCTACGGCATCTCCTCCGGCGCCTTGCGGGCCGCGAAGTTCGCCGAGCGCCATCCGGAGCGGGTGCGCCGGCTGGCGCTCGATGCCTTCGTGTGGACCGGCGAGGGCAGCCCGACCCTGGAGCAGCGGCGCAAGAAGCTGCCCGAGTTCATGAAGGCGAAGCGCCGCCCGATCGACCGGGCCTTCGTGCGCTCCATCTTCGAGCGCGACCATCCCGGAACCGCCGACGAGGCGGCGATCGAAGCCTTCGCCGACGCCATCCTGGCGCTCGACGATTCGGTTCCGATCGGCACCTATGTCGACATGTGCCTGAACCTGCCGGTCATCGATCCGGCCAAGCTGACCATGCCGACAATCGTCATGCGCGGTGAATATGATGGCATCGCCGGCTTCGACGACCTGATCGAGTTCTTCAAGCGCCTGCCCAACCCCGACAAGCAGTTCGCCGTGATGCCGGGCATCGCGCATGCCAGCTTCCAGCAGAAGAACTATGCCCTGGTCCACCACATCCTGGCCGCCTTCTTCGCCCAGCCGGAGCCGGTATACCGCGGTTAGATTGAGGGGGTGGCGGCCGTTGCGGCCTGTCGGCATGATAGGAAGCATGCACAATATACCATGGGAGATGACATCATGACCACAACCTTTGATACGCTGTCCCGCCGCCGCTTCCTGGCCGGCACCGCCATGGCCGCCGCCGCCTCGGCGGCAGGCCTTCCGGCGCATGCCCAGGCCTGGCCGTCGCGCAACTTCAAGGTGGTGGTGCCGACCAACCAGGGCGGCGGCGCCGAGCGGCTGGCGCGCAGCTTCGACGATGGCTGGTCGAAGCTGCTGGGCCGCCAGTTCGAGTACGAGTTCTTCCCCGGGGCAGCGGGGCAGGTGGGCTATGAGCTGTTCGTGAACCGGCGGGAGCCGGACGGCCACACCCTGCTGTTCGGCAACATGGGGCCGGAAATGATCATGTACGCCCTGCGCAAGCCGAAGTACCGCTTCCCGCAGGACTACATCTATTTCTGCCGCATCGACATCGACGATTCTTGCGTGTTCGTGCGCAACGAAAGCCCGTTCAAAAAGATCGAGGACGTGGTCGACGAGGCCAAGAAGCGGGCGCTGAACACCGCCACCAGCCGCATCCCCCACCCCGCCTCGATCGGCATCCTGGCGCTTGGCGATGCCACCAAGTCGCGCTTCAACCTGATCCCCTATGCCGGCGGCAACGCCACCACCATCGCCGTGCTGAACGGCGAGGTTGACGTCGGCGTGCTGCCGATCGCCGGCGTGATCGCCATGACCGACCGGCTGCGCATCCTGGGCGTGTTCAACTCCGACAACATCCTGGCGCACAAGTCGGGCAACGCGCCGCCGATCAACAAGGTGTTCGGCACCAAGATCCCCGATCTCTACTCCTCGCGCGCCTGGGCGGTGCACACCAAGTTCGCCGACAGCAACCCGGAAGGCTTCAAGCTGCTGGAGCAGACGGCATCCAAGGTGTTCGCCGACCCGGTGTTCAAGGAGTCCTACGAAAAGACTGGGGCGCCCTGGGAAGGCATCAAGTTCGGCGACCGGGCGGTCTGCACCGAATACGCCAACGCCATGGTGGAGCTCGCCAACCAGTACCGCACCGTGCTGTCGGCGCAGAACTGACCGCCGCCTTCCCGGAGCCTTGAGGACATCACCATGGCCGAGCCCGAAGGGCAGAAGCCGAAGGCGGTGGGCGGGGACCTGATCATCCCCGCCCTCGCGCTCGCCTTCACCAGCTATTTCTTCCTCGACATCCAGGGGCTGGCCTGGGAGGCGCGGGCCAATGGCACGGTGATCGGCGGCGTGCTGCTGGCGCTGATCGCCGTGCTGCTGCTGCGCATCGGCCTGCAGTTGCGGCGGGGCACCGCGGTGCTGCGGCTGTCCGGCCGGCTCCGGGAACCGCGCCAGGCCAATCTCCAGCGCCTGGCCATCATCGCCATCATGGTCGGCTTCGTGCTGCTGCTGCCCTATCTCGGCATAACCATCGGGCTGTTCCTGGTGCTGGTGCTGTCGATGACGGTGCTGGAGGCGCGCCGCGGCCCCGGCTTCTACCTCGCCGCCATCGCCACGCCGCTGGTGGTCTATTTCGGCTTCGTCGTGTTCCTGCACACCCGCCTGCCGAAGGGCCCCTTCGAGGCGCTGATGCATCACCTGTTCGGCATCGGGGGCTGAAATGGGCTGGGAAGCGGATATCTTCCTCGAACTCTTCGGCCGCTCGCTGGCGCTGTGGTGGATCATCGTGCCGGCGATCCTGATCGGCATCGTGGTCGGCGCGCTGCCGGGCTTCAGCGCCCAGAATACGCTGATCATCCTGCTGCCGCTGACCCTCACGCTGGATGTCGAGGTGGCGCTGGCCTTCATGGTCTCGCTCTACAGCGCCTCCCACCTCGGCGGCGGCATTCCGGCGATCCTGGTGAACATCCCCGGCACCGGCGGAGCCGCCGCCACCACCATCGACGGCTACAAGATGACGCGCTCGGGCAAGGCGCAGCAGGCACTGGTGCTGAGCTTCGTCGCCTCGGTGCTGGGCGGTCTCGTCACCTCGGTTGCGGTGGTCGCCTTCCTGCCCTGGCTGGCCAAGCTCGGCCTCTACCTGCGCAGCGTCGAGATGGTGGTGGTGCTGCTGTTCGGGCTGACGCTGATCGCCGTGATCGCCGCCACCGACATGCTGAAGGGGCTGATCGCCGGCTTCTTCGGCCTGCTGATCGGGGTGATCGGGGCAGACCACATCTACTCCACCCCGCGTGGCACCTTCGGCCTGCTGGAACTCTATGACGGCGTTCCCCTGGTGCCGGCGCTGATCGGGCTGTTTGCCATCTCCGAAGCCCTGACGATGATCGAGGAGAAGCTCATCGTCCCGAAATGGGCCAAGGAGGCGAGCGCCAGTGCCCGCTGGGCCGACACCATGGACGGCTTCTGGATCTCCCTCCGCAACTGGTGGGAGATCATCTGGACCGGCTTCGTCGGCATGGTGATCGGCGTGGTGCCGGGCGCCGGCGCCTCCATCGCCGCCTTCGTCGCCTACCAGCAGTCGCGCATGTTCTCGAAGACCCCGCATCTCTACGGCACCGGGCATCCCAACGGCGTGATCGCGCCGGAGTCCGCCAACAACGGCGTCACCTCCGGCTCGCTGGTGCCGCTGATGGCCCTCGGCGTGCCCGGCGGCAGCACGGCGGCGGTGATGATGATCGTGCTCCAGTATCACGGCATCGTGCTGGGGCCGCGCCTGTTCACCGAGCAGCCCAACATCGCCTACGGCATCTTCGTGATGATGACGGTGGCCTACATCTTCATGATCCCGATGATGCTGCCGCTGGCGCGCTACATGTCCTCGGCGGTGCTGATCCCCACCCCCTACATGGTGCCGCTGATCCTGTCGCTGACCACGGTTGGCGCCTTTGCCGACCGCGAATACGTCTTCGACATGGGCCTGGCGCTGGCCTTCGGGGTGCTCGGCTATGTCGCCCGCAAGACCGGCTACCACGTCACCTCGATCCTGATCGGGGTGCTGCTGGGACCATTGTTCGAGCAGTATCTGCTGCGCTCCCTGCGCATCGGACAGGGGGACCTGACGATCCTGTTCTCCTCCACCATCGGCAACATCCTGTGGGTCATGCTGGTCGTTTCCGTCGCCTTCCCGCTGTGGCGGGAGCGCCGGCTGCGCCGCACCGTTCCTGACGCAGCGGAGAAGATCTCGACATGAGCCTGCCCCAGCTTTCCAGCAACCTGCGCCGCCTGTCACGGATGGACATGCCGGGCGGCGGCCAGGTCATCGTCGAGGGGCGCTATGCCTATGTCGGCCACATGAAGCCGCCGCATGGCACCACCATCATCGACGTGTCGGACCCGCGCGCGCCGCGCATCGTCGGCCAGATCACCCTGCCCGACAGCCGCAGCCACACCCACAAGGTGCGGGTCACCGGCGACATCATGGTGACCAATGTGGAGCAGAACGAGCGCCACCTGATGCGCCGCGGCAGCCGCATCCCGGCGGCCGAGGCGGCGCTGGCGGCAAGGCTGGGCCGGCCGCCGAGCGAGGAGGAGATCGCCGCCGAGATCAAGGTGAAGCCGGCGGTGATGCCTAAGCTCCGCGCCAGCCTCGCCGAGCCCTATACCGAGGGCGGCTTCAAGATCTACGACATCCGCGACCGCAGCAACCCGAAGCTGCTGCATTACCAGAAGACCTTCGGCTTCGGCACGCACCGCTTCGACCTCGATGCCAACTACGCCTACATCTCCACCGAGATGGAGGGCTATGTCGGCAACATCCTGGTGATCTACAGCCTTGCCGACCCGGCCCGCCCGGTCGAGGTGTCGCGCTGGTGGATGCCGGGCCAGCATGTGGCGGGCGGCGAGGTGCCCAGCTGGGAAGGCTACAAGAACCGGCTGCACCATACGCTGCGCTCGGGCGACCAGCTCTTCGCCTCGGTGTGGAACGCCGGCCTGCGGGTGATCGACGTGTCCGACATCACCAAGCCCACCACCGTCGGCGCCTACAACTACCACCCGCCCTTCCCCGAGCCGACCCACACCGTGATGAAGATCCCCTTCCCCCTGAAGGGCCGTGAGGTGGTGGCGGTGGTGGACGAGGAGCATGACCATGTGCCGGGCCAGCTCCATGCCGGGCTGTGGCTGTTCGATGTGGGCGACCTGAAGGCGATCAAGCCGATCTCGATGTTCCATGTCAGCGAGATGGATTCGCCCTATTCCCGGGTGCCTGGCGGCCGCTTCGGTGCCCACCAGTTCCAGGAGAAGATGGTCGATACCCGCCTCTACATCGCCTGGTTCGGCGGCGGGCTCAGGGTGGTCGACATCGCCGATCCGGAGCGGCCGACCGAGGTCGGCTATTTCATCCCGGAGCCCTGCCCCGGCCATGCCAGCCCGCAGTCCAACGATGTCGACCTGGACGACCGCGGCCTGATCTACCTGCTGGACCGCGACCGCGGCCTCGACATCCTCGAAATGACCGCCTGAGGGAGACTGCGATGCAGACGCGCAAGCTCGGACCGACGCTCGAAGTCTCGGCCATCGGCCTCGGCTGCATGGGCATGTCGAACACCTATGGCCCGGCCGACGAGGCGCAGTCGATCGCCACCATCCACCGCGCCCTCGATATCGGCATGACCTTCATCGACACCGCCGATGCCTATGGCGACGGCCATAACGAGGAGCTGGTGGGCAGGGCGCTGAAGGGCCGGCGCGGCCAGGCGGTGCTGGCCACCAAGTTCGGCAACCTGCGGGGGCCCGACGGCAAGCCGGCGGTGCGCGGCGATGCCGCCTACGTGAAGCAGGCCTGCGAGGCGAGCCTCCGGCGGCTCGGCGTCGAGACCATCGACCTCTACTACCAGCACCGCGTCGATTCGAGCGTCCCGATCGAGGAGACGGTGGGGGCGATGGCCGATCTGGTCGCCGCCGGCAAGGTGCGTTTCCTCGGCCTGTCGGAGGCGGGGCCGCAAACCATCGCCCGGGCCCATGCCACCCACCCGATCGCGGCGGTGCAGTCGGAATGGTCGCTGTGGACCCGCGATCTCGAAGCCGATGTGATTCCGGCCTGCCGCAGCCTCGGCATCGGCTTCGTGCCCTACGCCCCCTTTGGCCGCGGCTTCCTGACCGGCACCATCGCCAGCCTCGACGACCTGCCGGAGAAGGACCGCCGGCGCGAGCATCCGCGTTTTTCGGCCGACAACATCGCCCGCAACGCGGCCCTGCTGACCGCCCTGCGGCAGGCCGCCGCCGCCCATGGCGCAACCCCGGCGCAGGTGGCGCTGGCCTGGCTCATGGCCAAGGGGCCGGATGTGGTGCCGATCCCCGGCACCAAGCGCCCGGCCTATGTCGAGGAGAACGCCAAGGCCCTGGCGCTCAGCCTCAGCGCCGCCGAGATCGCGGCACTCGATGCCGCCTTCCCGCCCGGCGTCACGGCCGGGCTGCGCTATCCCGAAGGGCAGATGAAGCGCCTCGGCCTGTAGCGCCGGCGCATCATCTCAGCACGAACACGCGGCCCGGCTCGGCCATCGGCGGGGCCACGGCGACGCCCTGGACATAGTCGAAGCCCGCCCGCTTGGCGGTGGTGGCGATCTCGAAGGTGGATGCGTTCAGGAAGTAGCTGCGCGTCCCCTTCTTGCGGATCGCCTGGGCGAAGCCGGCCAGCGCCTCCACCACCGGCTTGGTCGGCTGGAGCAGCCGCTTCCCCTCGATCCCCACCCCCAGCATGCGCAGGCCCGTGAAGCGCTCCATGGCGCGGAAATCGATGCGCACCCGGGCGACGAAGCCGCCGAAGAACGGCCCGGCATAGGACAGCAGCGTGTGCAGCCGGCCCTGCGGCACCCCATCGGGCAGATCGACGATCTCCAGCAGCAGCCGGCGCGAGGAAATCCGCGGCAGCAGCCGGCACACATCCATGTAGATCGCCCGGCACTCCTTGCCGGCCAGGGTCTCGAAATGGATCGGCACCAGGAACAGCCCCTTCCACTTCCGCCCACCGGCGCTGACCAGGGCATCGGCGGCGTGCTTGAGCGCGAAGGCGTCAAGTTCGGCGTCATAGAGGCCGGTACCCTGGCCGCCGCTGGGGTTGGGGGGCACATTCTCCAGCCGGGCCTGGTAGGTGGAGACGATGCGCTTGCGCATGTTGGCGACCGGCCACCAGCGCACGGTCATCACCGCCTGGGCCGCCGCCGCGGCCTTGCGTTCGGCCTGCTCGGCCGCCTGCTGGGCGCCGTTCACCGTCGCCGCCAGGCCCTCGACCGAGGCGATCGACTCCGGCAGGCCCCCGGGCGGCAGTTCCAGCGACAGGCCGCGGGCTGAGACCAGGTCGTCGCGCACCCCGGTGGCCCCTGTCAGCTTGGCATTCACCTCATTGGCGATGGTGCGGGCGACAGTATCGGCCTTCTCGCGGTCGGATTCGCCGAACAGCACGATGAACTGGTCTTCCGAGACCTGGACATAGACGTCGCGCGGGCCGGCGTGCTGGCGGATCACGCTCTCGGTCAGCAGCAGGATCTTGTCGCGCACCCGCGGCCAATGTTCGCCGAACTGGGGCTTGGCGTCGGCAAAGCCGATCATCTGGACGTTGCCGGCGATCAGCGCCTCGGCGAAGGCCCGGTCCTGGCGGCAGAAGGACAGGATGCGCTCACGGAAGGCGGCGGGGTTTTTCGGGTCGAGGCGCTGGGCCGAGAAGGAATCGAGGAACCGGCCCCTTCCCGCCCCTTCCCCGATCTTCGGCGCCCCGCGCAGATAATCCGACTTTTCCATTCAAATGCCCCGGGTCCTCAAGATCTTGAAGACGCCTTCTCCACCTCCGCTACATATACGCTCAAGGCCAGATCCATGTCGAGATGCACCAGCCGTGTTATCGCTGTGACGATGCCGGTAACGGTGAGCACGCCGGCATAGTGTGCGATGGTGATGCGCAGGAACTCGCAAAGAAATCGATTGTAGCCTGCGATGTAGAGATACACGGGCACGCCTGCCAGATGGTGCACACGTCCCACCATCAGGGCAGAATCGAGGTAGGATTCGTCGAGGCTGACGGTAAACAGCCGCTCCCAGTGCCGGCGCTGCTTTTCCACCAGCCGCGACACCATGTCGTCATCGGCAATGAAGCCGCGCGCCTCCGGCATGGCGCGCAGATAGCGGTAGAAGTCCTTGATCAGCCCGTCGAGGTGCTCCTCCATCACCGGGCGGAACTGCGCCATGTTGTGGCGCGTGTCATCATTGATGCCATAGAAGGCAACGCGGCGCGCGAAGCGCTGCATCAGATCGTTGCTCGGCCGGTAGCGATCCATCAAACAACCTTCCAGCGACGCATTGCCCGAGCGCCCCAGCATAGCCCGATCGCCGCTCGATGCAACTGCGCGCCGGATGCCAGTTTCGTTCAATAGTGGCATATCCTTAGCACCTGCCCGTTATCCGCTGCCGACCGGCACGATGTGGCCGCCGGGCGGCAACGGTGGCCAGGCCGCTTCTTGAATGGGACGGGCAGTTGCCATACACCCCCGGGGATGTTGACATCCCCAGAATGCGTGCATGTGGTCGGCGGCGGACTTGCCGGGAGCGAGGCCGCCTGGCAGATCGCGCGGGCCGGCGTGCCGGTGGTCCTGCACGAGATGCGCCCGCTGCAGGCCACGCCGGCGCATCGCACCGACCGGCTGGCCGAGCTGGTGTGCTCGAACTCCTTCCGTTCCGACGACGCCGAATATAACGCCATCGGCCTGCTGCACGCGGAGATGCGGCGCTGCGATTCCCTGATCCTGCGCGCCGCCGACGCCAACAGCGTGCCGGCCGGTGGTGCGCTTGCGGTCGACCGCGAGGGCTTTGCCGAGGCGGTGACGGCGGCCCTTTCGGCCGAGCCCCTGGTGCGGATCGAGCGTGGCGAGGTGGCCGGGCTGCCGCCGGCCGGCTGGGACAATGTGGTGGTCGCCACCGGCCCGCTCACCTCGGCCCCGCTGGCCGAGGCGATCCGCGCGCTGACCGGCGCCGATTCGCTCGCCTTCTTCGACGCCATCGCGCCGATCGTCTATCGCGACAGCATCGACTTCAGCATCGCCTGGTACCAGTCGCGCTACGACAAGGAGGGCCCCTCGGGCACCGGCAGGGACTACATCAACTGCCCGCTCGACAAGCCGCAATACCTGGCGCTCATTGAGGCGATCCTGGCCGGGGAGAAGACCGAGTTCCACGACTGGGAGAAGGACACGCCCTATTTCGAGGGCTGCCTGCCGATCGAGGTGATGGCGGCGCGCGGCATCGATACGCTTCGCTATGGCCCGATGAAGCCCGTCGGGCTGACCGACCCGCGCACGGGGCGGCGGGCCTATGCGGTGGTCCAGCTCCGCCAGGACAACGCCCTGGGCACGCTCTACAACATGGTCGGATTCCAGACCAAGCTGAAATACGCCGAGCAGGTGCGGGTGTTCCGCCTGATCCCGGGGCTGGAGAAGGCCGAGTTCGCGCGGCTCGGCGGGCTGCACCGCAACACCTTCCTCAACGCGCCGAAGCTGTTGGACGGCGCGCTGCGGCTGAAGGCCGATCCGCGCCTGCGCTTTGCCGGCCAGGTAACGGGGGTGGAGGGCTATGTCGAAAGCGCCGCCATCGGCCTGCTCGCCGGGCGCTTCGCCGCCGCCGACCGGCGCGGCCTTCCGGCCGAACCGCCGCCGCGTACGACCGCCCTGGGC
>CAZEQG010000018.1:0-15337 GCA_964514295.1 uncultured Alphaproteobacteria bacterium | reverse complement strand
TCCATGCCTGCCGGCGGGGGCATTGGCGCCTGGGCGACCGGCGGCGGCAGGGCCGGGCCGGGAGCGGTCATCGGCGCCGGCGAGGATGCCCCGGCCTCGCCCAGGGGGGCGGGATCGCGGGCATCGGCAAGCTGGAAGGACACCAGCTCGCGCCGCTCGGTGAGGAACGGGAATTCGCGGGTGCGCAGCACGTAGTTCTGCACCGCCGGGGAGTAGAACAGCGTCTCGTAATGGTCGGCGCGCTGGCAGGAGATCTGGAAGGTGTTGAAGGTGCCGGCCTTCACCGCCACTTCCTGCTGGCCGGCGACCGAGCAGTTGTGCTTGCCGGTCCAGCCTTCCGGCCGGCGCTCGCTGGCCCCCTTCACCTCGAAGGCCACCTGCTTGCCGACCGCCAGCGGGAAGAGCTGCTCGGGCGTGCCCATGATCTCCTGGCGGCCGCGCCCCAGCTCGGGGTCCGTCGACCACGACACCATGGGCGAGATCAGGTCCGGCGGGGTGGTCCACACCCGGCCCTGGTCGTCGGTCCACACCACGCGGTCTGGCGTCGTCGACAGCACCTGCTCGCGGATCATCTGGCCGCCGCTCTCGAAGGTGAAGGTGTCTCCCGGCGCATAGCGCGGCATCGCGGCCGGCGCCATTGGCGGCGGCGGGGCCTTGGCGGGTTCGGCCGTGCCGCCGTCCAGCCAGGAACAGCCGGCCAGCACCGTCGCAGCCGTCAGCAGGACAAGGCCCCTGATCCGGGTCATGCGCGCGGCGTCCACCCTCGTTGTCTTCGCCCGACAATCCACGAAAGGGGGGGCTGCGTCAAGAATATGCAGCGCCTGGCCCACTAGATATCGAGGGCCGCACGGGCTCATCCGCAACCGGCTGTGGCGGTGCTGCGCCGCAACAATTTTTTCGCAGGCGTGTTGACGGCCGGGGAACGGCCATCGCAGACTTGGCCCCGTTCCGCGCGAAGTTCCGGCGCGGCCCGGAGTCGCAATGTCCGCCGTCCGTCCCGTCGCCATGACCGCGCTGCGCAACCGGGTGAGCCCCGAGGAATGGCAGGCCAGGGTTGACCTTGCCGCCTGCTATCGGCTGGTGGCGCATTTCGGCTGGACCGACCAGATCGACACCCATATCTCGGCCCGGGTGCCGGGGACCGAGCATTTCCTGATCAACCCCTACGGCCTGTTCTTCCACGAGATCACCGCCTCCTCGCTGCTGAAGGTGGATCTCGACGGCAATGTGCTGACGCCCTCGGAGTATCCCTTCAACGCCGCCGGCTTCACCATCCACAGCGCGGTGCACGGCGCGCGCGCGGATGTCGCCTGCGTGCTGCACACGCACACCGGCTACGGCATGGCGGTATCGGCGCAGGCCCAGGGGCTGCTGCCGCTGACCCAGCATTCCCTGGTGTTCCACGGCCACCTCGCCTATCACGACTATGAAGGCATCGCCCTCGATCTCGGCGAGCGCGAGCGGCTGGTCGCCGATCTCGGCCCGCATTACGCGATGATCCTGCGCAATCATGGGCTGCTGACCTGCGGGCGCACCATCCCCGAGGCATTCGTGCTGATGTACTTCCTTGAATGCTCGTGCGAGGCCCAGGTCAAGGCGCAGTCGGGCGGGGCCGCCCTGCGCCTCGTGCCGGAGGCCGTGGCGCGCCACACCGCCGACCAGGTATGGGGCTCGGGCCAGCCCAAGGGATCGCGGCAGTGGCCCGGCTTCCTCAGGCTGATCGAGCGCGACGGCGCTGACTACAAGGAGTGATGATGCAGGTGAAGGCTGACCTGGTGCTGAAGAACGGCCGGGTGTTCCTGGGGCTGGACAGGGGGTTCGCGCAGGGGCTGGCGGTGTTCCGCGACCGGGTGCTGGCGAGCGGCGGCGATGGCGAGCTTGCCGGGCTGGTCGGGCCGGGGACCAGGGTCATCGACCTGCGCGGGCGGCTGGCGGTGCCGGGCTTCAACGATGCCCACCAGCACCTGATGGCGCTGGGCTTCGGCATGATCGAGGTCGACCTGCGCGGCAGCGAGGTGAAGACCATCGCCGAGCTGCTGGAGCGGGTGCGCCAGCGCGCGGCGGCGGCGAAGCCCGGCGAATGGATCCTCGGCGGGCGCTACGACCATTTCCAGCTCGACGTGAAGCGCCATCCGCTGCGCGAGGAGCTGGACATCGCCGCCCCCAACAACCCGGTCTACCTGAAGCGCACCTGCGGCCACATGGGTGTCGCCAATTCCGCGGCCCTGGCGCTGGCCGGGGTGGACGAGCGCACGCCGCAGCCGTCCGGCGGCCATATCGAGAGCCAGAACGGCCGGCTGACCGGGCTGATGCAGGAGCGCGCCCAGGAGCTGATCGCCCGGGTGCTGCCGCGGACCACGCAGGAGACCCTGATCAGGGCCATCGAGCTGGGCGGCCGGCACCTGCTGTCGCATGGCACCACCTCGGCCATGGATGCCGCGGTCGGCCTGCGCCAGGGCTGGGACGACTATCTCGCCTACCAGGAGGCGCGGCGCCAGCGCCGGCTGCCGGTGCGCATGTATCTCGCGATCTCGGGCGGGCCGGCCGGCATCCAGAAGAAGGCGCATGAGGAAGGGCTGAAGACCGGCGTCGGCGACGCGCACCTGAAGGTCGGCTCGGTGAAGCTGTTCACCGACGGCAGCGCCGGCGGCAAGACCGCCGCCATGTCCGAACCCTATATCTGCTCCTGCAATTCGACCGGCATCTTCCTGTTCAGCGATGCCGAGATCGACGACATGGTGATGACCCACCATCTCCAGGGCAACCAGCTTTCCATCCACGCCATCGGCGATGCCGCGGTCGAGCAGGCGATCCGCGCCGTCGAGAAGGCCGGCCGGCTGGAGCCGACGGCCGGCCGCCGGCACCGCATCGAGCATTGCGGCTTCATCTCCGATTCCCAGATCGCGCGGATGGCGGCGCTGGGCATGACGCTCGCCCCGCAGCCGATCTTCATCTACGAGTTCGGCGAGCTCTACATCGACGTGCTGGGCGAGCGGCGGCCGGCCGAGAGCTACCCGATGCGCAAATGGATCGATGCCGGGCTGCGGCCCGCCGCCAGCTCCGATGCGCCGGTCTCCGATTCCAACCCGATGAAGAACCTCTACCAGATGGTCACGCGCAAGACCGCGCGCGGCCGGGTGATCGGTGGCGACCAGGCGATCAGCCTCGCCGAGGCGATCCACTGCGCCACCTGGAATGGCGCCCATGGCAGCTTCGACGAGGCGGAGAAGGGCGATCTTTCCCCCGGCATGCTGGCCGACATCGCGGTGATCGACCGCGACCTGTTCGCCGCCGATCCGGAAGAGATACCGGGCGCGCTGGTGGACCTGACCATCCTTGGCGGCGCCATCGTCCACGACCGGCTGGGGGAGGCGGCTTGACCGCCGGCCGCGGACGGCGGCAGGCGGCGGCGGGAGGGCGGCGGCCATGGCCCGCCACCTGACGCACCGCCTGATCATCTCCGTGCCGGTGCTGTTCGGCGTGCTGATGATCGGCTTCCTTCTGCTCCAGGTGGTGCCGACCGATCCGGCGATCGTCGCCGCCGGCCCCTCGGCGACCCAGGAGGAGGTGCAGGCGATCCGCCAGGCGCTCGGCCTCGACCAGCCGGTATGGTACCAGTTCCTGATCTATATCGGGCGGGTGCTGATGTTCGACCTCGGCCGGTCGATCATCTCCAACCGGCCGGTGATCGAAGAGCTGGCGCTGACCATCGGCCCCACCGTCGAGCTGATGGTCGCGACCCTGATCTGGGCGGTGCCGCTGGGCATCGCGCTCGGCACCCTGGCCGCCACGAAGCGCGGCTCGCTGTTCGACCGGGCGGTGATGGCGGTGTCGGTGGCGGGCGTGTCCATGCCGATCTTCTTCATCGCCCTGCTGATGATCCAGTGGCAGGCGAGCCTGCCGAACCCGCTGCCCTTCCAGGGCCGGGCCGGCCCCTTGTGGACGCTTGAGGGCTGGCGCCACATCCTGCTGCCGGCGATCACGCTGGGGGCGGTGTTCGTCGGCCCCTGCGCGCGCATCACCCGCACCGCGGTGCTGGAGGTACTGGGCAGCGACTTCGTGCGCACCGCCCGCGCCAAGGGGGCGGCCGAGCCGCGCGTGGTGGTGCGCCACGCCTTGCGCAACGCCCTGATCCCGGTGGTCACGCTGGTCGGCCTGCAGATCGGCTTCCTGATGGGTGGGGCGGTGGTGACCGAGACGATATTCGCCTGGCCCGGCGTCGGCCGGCTGGCGGTGGGCGCCATCAGCTCCTCCGACTTCCCGACCGCCCAGGGGGCGATCCTGATGCTGGCGACCGGCTTCATCGTGATCAACCTGATCGTCGACCTGCTCTATGCCGTGCTCGACCCGCGGGTGGGCCGGCGATGAGCGGCGCCGCCCAGGTCATGGACCAGCCGCGCCGCCTGTCGCCGGCCCGCCGGCTGATGCGCGACGTGCCGGCGATGATCGCGCTGGTGTTCCTGGTGCTGGTGGTGCTGGCGGCGCTGTTCGCGCCCTGGCTCACGCCCTATGATCCCTATGCCACCAGCATGCGGGTGCGGCTGCGCCCGCCTTCCGAGCTGCACTGGCTGGGCAATGACACGCAAGGCCGCGATCTGCTGACCCGGCTGCTCTACGGCACCCGGATGACGCTGCTGATCGGGGTGACGGCGGTCGCCATCGGCGGTTCGCTGGGGGCGCTGCTGGGCATCCTGGCCGCCTTCTACCGCCGGCTCGACAACCCGATCATGCGCCTGGTCGACGTGCTGCTCAGCTTCCCGTCCATCCTGTTCGGCCTCGCCCTGGCGGCGGTGCTGGGGCCGGGGCTGGTCAGCCTGGTGGCGGCGCTGTCGGTGGCGGCGGTGCCGACCATGGCGCGCATCAGCCGGGGTGCCGCGACGGTGGTGATGCAGCAGGACTATATCGAGGCCGGGCGCGCCATCGGGCTGTCGGATGCCGCGCTGATGTGGCGCTACCTGCTGCTGAACTGCTTTTCCACCATCATGGTCTACATGACGCTGCAGCTCGGCCAGGCGATCCTGCTCGGTGCCGTGCTGAGCTTTCTTGGCCTCGGCGCCCAGCCGCCGACGGCCGAGCTGGGGGTGATCGCGGCCGAGGGGCGCAACTTCATCACCCGCTTCCCGCATGTCTCCACCTTCCCCAGCCTGCTGATCTTCATGATCGTGCTGGCCTTCAACGTGCTGGGCGATGCCCTGCGCGATGCGCTGGACCCCAGGCTCAGGCAATGATCCACTCCAACGAACGAACGGACAGGAGGTTCCCGATGATTTCACGCTTGGCCGTACTGGCGGCGATGGGGCTGGCACTTGCCGGCCCGGCCCTGGCGCAGAAGACCGTGACCGTGGTCCGCACCATCGATGTCGACAACTACGACCCCGCGCGCTCGACCGCGCGCTCGGCCTCCGAGGTGCTGTTCATGGCCGGCGACACGCTGGTCGCGCTCGACTACGACATGAAGACGGTGAAGCCGCTGCTGGCGAAGAGCTGGGAAGTCTCGGCCGACGGCAAGACCTACACCTTCAAGCTGCGCGACGACGTGACCTTCTGCTCGGGCAAGAAGTTCACCGCCCGCGATGCCGCCGCCACCATCGAGCGCTGGCTCGACCCCGAGACCAAGGGGCTGGTCACCTGGCGGGCGGGGCCGGTGGAGAAGCTGACGGCGGTCGATGACACGACGCTGGAATACCGGCTGAAGCAGCCCTTCTCCGAGCTGCTCTACCAGATGACCCAGCATTTCCACACCATCGTGAACGCCGAGCAGGCCAAGGCCCTTGGCCGCGACTTCGGCGTCAAGGGGCTGGATGCGACCGGCCCCTTCTGCTGGGAGAGCTGGACCCCGCGCGACCAGACGGTGCTGACCCGCAACCCGAACTACAAGTGGGGCCCGGCCCTGGCCGGCACCAGCCCCTCGCCGCAGGTCGACAAGATCGTCTGGAAGATCGTGCCCGAGGAGGGGACGCGGGTTGCCAGCATCCGCACCGGCCAGTCCGACCTGACGCAGTACATCCCCTATTCCGAGCTGCAATCCTTCATCGACGACAAACGCTTCAGCAGCTCCAAGGCCGAAGCCTATTTCTGGACCTACTTCATCGGCTTCAAGATCGACAAGGAATCGGTCTCCGATACCAAGGTCCGCCTGGCGCTGAACGCGGCGACCGACGTGAAGGGCATCACCGAGGGGCTGACCTTCGGCTTCGCCACCCCGGCCGAATCCCTGCTGGCGCCGCAGGTTCTCGACTACAACGACAAGGTCGACACCAAGATCTACAGCTATGACCCGGCGCGCGCCGCCGCCCTCTTGGACGAGGCGGGCTGGAAGCTTGGCCCCGACAGGTTCCGCTACAAGGACGGCAAGAAGCTGGCGCCGGTCGCCTATGGCTTCAACGATCCGACCTGGCGGCAGATCTTCGAGGCGGTGCAGGGCGACCTGCGCAAGGTCGGCGTCGACCTGCAGCTTCAGCTCTTCGACGCCACGGTCGCCTGGGGCAAGCTGGCGACGCAGGAGTTCGACGCCTTCGGCATGTCCTTCCCCTATGTCTCCTCCGGCGATGCGCTGAACCTCTATTTCCGCTCGACCAACGCGCCGACGCCGAACCGGATGAACTGGAAGGATCCGGAGACCGACACGCTGCTGAACACCGGCTCGGCCGCGCTGACCGACGCCGTGCGTGCCAGCAGCTTCGGCGCGGTGCAGAAGAAGGTGCATGACGCCGCCGTGTGGATCCCGATCTACCACGAGCCGCTCTATGTTATCGCCGGCCCGCGGGTGAACCCGGTGAAGGCGCATGGCATCTACGGCTCCGGCCTCTACAAGGGCCTTGGCATCGCGCTGAAATAGGCGCCGCCGCGCCGCCGCCCCCTGTTGCCCGCACGGGGCAGGCAGGGGGCGGCGTGCCTGGCCGCCCATGCCCCGCCACCCTCCGCCGCCGGCCGGCGAGGGCCCGTCCCGACCGCATCAGGGCGCTTCCATGACCACCACCGTGATCCGCAACGCCGACTACGTGATCGCCTGGGACGAGGCGGAGGCCAGCCACGTCTACCTGGAAGGCGCCGACCTCGCCTTTTCCGGCGCCGATATCGTGTTCGTGGGCAAGGGCTATGCCGGTGCCGCCGATCAGGTGGTCGACGGGCGCGGCCGCCTCGTCATGCCGGGGCTGGTGAACGTGCATTCCCACCCCACCTCCGAGCCCGGCAACAAGGGGCTGCTGGAGGAGCTGGGCAGCCCGCGCCTCGGCCAGTCCTCCCTCTACGAGTTCATGCCGATCTTCCGCATCGAGCCGGAGGTCGCCCCCTTCGCCACGCAGGTGGCGGTGGCCGAGCTGCTGCAGAGCGGTGTCACCACCCTCGTTGACCTGTCCGGCAACCGCCCGGGCTGGGCCGACGAAATGGCGGCGACCGGCATCCGGGCGGTGCTGGGGCCGATGTTCCGCTCCGCCTCCTGGACCACCACCAACGGCCATTCGGTCGACTATCACTGGGACGAGAAGGCGGGCGAAAAGGCCTTCGAGATGGCGCTGCACACGGTCGACGCCGCGCTGCGCCACCCCTCGGGCCGGGTCTCGGCCATGCTGGCGCCGAGCCAGATCGACACCTGCACCGCCGGGCTGCTGAAGGACGCGCTGGCCGAGGCGCGCCGCCGCGGCCTGCCGATGCAGCTCCACGCCGCCCAGTCGGTGGTGGAGTTCAACGAGATCACCCGGCGCCACGGCCGCACCCCGATCGAATGGCTGGACGATCTCGGCGTGCTCGGCCCCGACCTGGTGATCGGCCATGGCATCTTCCTCAACGACCATCCCTGGCTGCACTGGCCGCACAGCGACGATTTCGCGCGGCTGCGCGCCTCCGGGGCGGCGGTCGCGCACTGCCCCACCGTGTTCATGCGCCGCGGCATCGCGCTCAACACCCTCGGCCGCTATGCCGATGCCGGGATCACCGTCGGGCTCGGCACCGACACCTTCCCGCACAACATGATCGATGAGATGCGCAACGCCTGCTATGCGGGCCGCGTGCTGACCGGCAACTTCAAGGCCAGCTCCACCGCGCACGCCTTCAACGCCGCCACCATCGGCGGGGCGGCGATCCTGCGCCGGCCCGATCTCGGCCGGCTGGTCGCCGGCGCCAAGGCCGATCTCAGCCTGATCGACATGACGGACCCGCGCATGCAGCCGGTCTATGAGCCGCTGCGCAGCATGGTCTATTCGGCCGGCGACCGGGTGGTGCGTGACGTCTATGTCGGCGGCGCCCAGGTGCTGAAGGATGGCCGGCCGCTCCTGATCGACCGCGACACCGCGATCGCCCGGCTGAAGGAGGCGCAGGCGCGCGCCATCGCCACGGTGGCCAGCCGCGACTATGCCGGGCGCAGCATCGACCAGCTCACGCCGCGCGTGTTCCCGGTCAGGGAGCGGCTGGCCCAGACGCCGCCCCAGACGCCGCCCAAGGCGGCCCCGCAGCCGGGGCGGCTGCATTGACGGCGCTGCTGCAGGTCCAGGGGCTGGCCACCCATTTCAAGACCGCCGAGGGGCTGTTCAAGGCGGTTGACGGCATCAGCTTCGATGTCGCGCGCGGCGAGACGCTGGGCATCGTCGGCGAATCGGGCTGCGGCAAGTCCGTCACCTCGCTGTCGATCATGCGCCTGATCCCCAGCCCGCCGGGCCGGATTGCCGCCGGCGCGGTGCTGTTCGAGGGGGCGGACCTGTTGCAGAAGTCGCCGGCCGAGATGCGGGCGATCCGCGGCGGCCAGATGTCGATGATCTTCCAGGAGCCGATGACCAGCCTGAACCCGGTCTATACCGTCGGCGACCAGATCATCGAGGGCATCCGCCTGCACGAGGAGGTGTCGGCGGCCGAGGCGCGCGACCGCGCCATCGAGATGCTGCGCCTGGTGCGCATCCCGTCGCCCGAACGGCGGGTCGACGACTATCCGCACCAGATGTCGGGCGGCATGCGCCAGCGGGTGATGATCGCCATGGCGCTCGCCTGCCGGCCGAAGCTGCTGATCGCCGACGAGCCGACCACCGCGCTCGACGTCACCATCCAGGCCCAGATCCTCGACTTGCTGCAGGACCTGCGCGAGAAGACCGGCACCTCGATCATCCTGATCACCCACGACCTCGGCGTGGTGGCGGAACTCGCGCACCGGGTGGTGGTGATGTATGCCGGGCGCATCGTCGAGGAGGCCAGGGTGGCCGACCTGTTCGGCGACCCGCAGCACCCCTACACGCTTGGCCTGCTCGGCTCCATCCCCAAGCTGCACGAGGAGGTGGCCCGGCTGTCGACCATCGAGGGCTCGGTACCCAACCCCTATGCCCAGCCCTCGGGGTGCAGGTTCCATCCGCGCTGCCCCTTCGCCGATGACCGCTGCCGGGCCGAGGCGCCGCCGCTGCGCGAGGTCGCAGCCGGCCATCCGGTGGCCTGCTGGAAGGCGCCGGTGGAGCTTGCGGCATGAGCGCGCTGCTGGAGGTCGAGGGCCTGGTGAAGCATTTCCCGGTGACCCGGGGCGTGGTGATCCAGCAGCAGATCGGCGCGGTGAAGGCGGTCGACGGCGTGTCCTTTACGGTGAAGGCGGGAGAGACGCTGGCGCTGGTCGGGGAATCGGGCTGCGGGAAATCGACCACCGGCAGGCTGATCCTGCGCCTGCTGGAGCGCACCGCCGGGGCCGTGCGCTTCGAGGGGCGCGACATCTTCGCCCTGTCGGCAGCCGAGATGCGCGGCCTGCGCCGGCGCCTGCAGATCGTCTTCCAGGACCCCTACGCCTCGCTGAACCCGCGCATGACGGTGGGCGACATCATCGCCGAGCCGATGAAGGTGCATGGGCTGGGCGACAGCGCGGAGCGCCGCCGCAAGGTGGAGGAGCTGCTGTCGCTGGTGGGGCTGTCGGCCTGGCACGCGGTGCGCTACCCGCACGAGTTCTCGGGCGGCCAGCGCCAGCGCATCGGGGTGGCGCGCGCGCTGGCGGTGCAGCCCTCGCTGATCGTCTGCGACGAGCCGGTCTCGGCGCTCGACGTGTCGATCCAGGCGCAGGTGGTGAACCTGCTGAAGGACCTGCAGCAGCGCTTTGGCCTTGCCTATGTGTTCATCGCCCATGACCTGGCGGTGGTGAAGCATGTCGCCGACCGGGTGGCGGTGATGTATCTCGGCAAGATCGTGGAGATCGCCGACACGCGCGAGCTGTTCGCCAGCCCGCGCCATCCCTACACCCAGGCGCTGTTGTCGGCGATCCCGGTGCCGGATCCCGGGGTGGGGCGCAGCCGCATCATCCTGGAAGGCGATGTGCCGAGCCCGCTGAACCCGCCGCCGGGCTGCCGCTTCCACACCCGCTGCGCCCATGCCCGGCCCCGCTGCAAGGTGGAGGAGCCGGCGCTGGAAGGCGATGGCAGCCACGCCGCCGCCTGCCATTTCTGGCGCGAGATCCCGGCGACCGAGGCGGTGGCGGCGGTCAAGCGCGGCCGCTCGGCCGAGAACTACAAGGCGCGGCTGGCCGCCTATGATGCGGCCCTGGCACGGCGGAGGGCGGGATGACCGGGTTCGACGTGGTGGTGCGCGGCGGCACCATCGCCACCGTCGCCGATCTCTACGAGGCCGATATCGGCATCACCGGCGGGGTGATCGCCGCCATCGCCCGCGACCTGCCGCGCGGGCGGGTGGAGCATGACGCGCGCGGGCGCCTGGTGCTGCCCGGCGGCATCGACAGCCACTGCCACATCGACCAGCCAAGCTCCATGGGGGCGACCACCGCCGACGATTTCTATACCGGCGGGCGCTCGGCGGCGGCCGGCGGCACCACCACGCTGATCCCCTTCGCCGCCCAGTTCCGCGGCCAGTCGCTGCGCCAGGTGGTGGACGACTACCACGCCCGGGCCCGGAACAAGGCGGTGATCGACTATGCCTTCCACCTGATCGTCTCCGACCCGACCGAGGCGGCCATGGGGCAGGAACTGCCCGCGCTGGTGCGCGAGGGCATCACCAGCTTCAAGATCTATCTGACCTATGACGCGCTGAAGCTGGGCGACCGGCAGGTGCTGGAGGTGCTGTCGGCGGCCCGGCGCGAAGGCATGCTGACCATGGTGCATGCCGAAAACCACGATGTGATCCAGTGGCTGAGCGACCGGCTGCTGGCCGCCGGCCATGTCGCGCCGAAGTTCCACGGGGTGGCGCACGCCGCGGTCGCCGAGCGGGAGGCGACCGGGCGGGCGATCGCGCTGTCAGAGGTGACGGGCACGCCGATCCTGGTGGTCCATGTCTCCGGACGGGAGGCGATGGAGACCATCCGGCTGGCCAAGGACAGGGGGCTGCGCATCTATGCCGAGACCTGTCCGCAATACCTGTTCCTGTCGGCCGAGGATCTGGACCGGCCGGGCTTCGACGGCGCCATGTGCATGTGCAGCCCGCCGCCGCGGGCCAAGGACAACCAGAAGCACATCTGGCGGGGCCTCGCCAATGGCGCCTTCGACGTGTTCAGCTCCGACCATGCGCCCTACCTGTTCAACGGCCCGACCGGCAAGCGCATGAACGGCGACCAGCCGCCCTTCAAGAAGGTGGCGAACGGCGTGCCGGGCCTTGCCGTGCGCCTGCCGCTGCTGTTCAGCGAGGGGGTGCGCCAGGGCCGCATCGACATCCACCAGTTCGTCGCGCTGACCGCCACAAACCATGCCAAGCTCTATGGCCTGTTCCCGCGCAAGGGCACCATCGCGATCGGCGCCGATGCCGATCTGGCGGTGTGGGACCCTGACCGCGCGGTGACCATCACGCTGCCGATGCTGTGTGACGCCATGGACTACACCCCCTATGAAGGGCGCCAGGTCACCGGCTGGCCGGAGCTGACGCTGTCGCGCGGCGAGGTGGTCTATGCCCATGGCGAGGCCACCACCAGCGCCGGCCGAGGCCGCTTCCTCGCCTGCGCGCCCCCGGCCGCGGCGCGCCCCTATGCCGATACCGTCGAAGGCTTCAACCCGATGACCGGCGAGATGGCGGCCGGGGGCTGACCTGTCGGGGCGAAGGCGGCCGTCGCGGTCGAGGCGGACCGGCCTCCGGGCCATGCCTTGATGACCGCGGCCGCTTGTTGATCCCGGGCGGCGGACCCTAAACTCCGCCCGACCCCTTGCAGCGGAGCATAGTCCCATGTCGCGTGTGATTACCGTCGGTGCCGCCCAGCTCGGCCCCATCCAGCGCCAGGAGAGCCGCGCCAGCGCCGTGCGCCGCATGCTCGACCTGATGCGCCAGGCCAAGGCCAAGGGCTGCCGGCTGGTGGTGTTTCCCGAACTCGCCCTGACCAGCTTCTTTCCGCGCTGGTTCATGGCCGACTGGCAGGAGGTCGATACCTGGTTCGAGCGCGAGATGCCAGGCCCGGAGACCAGGCCGCTGTTCGAGGCGGCCGCAGCCCTCGGCATCGGCTTTTATCTCGGCTATGCCGAGCTGACGCCGCAGGGCAGGCGCTTCAATACCGCCATCCTTGTCGACACCGCGGGCCGCATCGTCGGCAAGTACCGCAAGGTCCACCTGCCGGGGCATGCCGAGCATGAGCCCCAGCGCCCCTGGCAGCATCTGGAAAAGCGCTATTTCGAGCCTGGCGACCTTGGCTTTCCGGTGTGGCGGAGCATGGGCGGCGTCATGGGCATGGCGATCTGCAACGACCGCCGCTGGCCGGAGACCTACAGGGTGATGGGCCTGAAGGGGGTCGAACTGGTGATGCTGGGCTACAACACGCCGGTCGAGAACACCTCCGCCTTCGAGCCCAACCACCTGCGCATGTTCCACCACCACCTGGTGGTGCAGGCCGGCGCCTACCAGAATTCCACCTATGTGGTGGCGGTGGCCAAGGCGGGGGTGGAAGAGGGCTGCGGCCTGATCGGCGGCTCGGTGATCGTGCAGCCCTCGGGCGAGATCATCGCCCAGGCGCAAAGCGTGGAGGACGAGCTGATCGTTGCCGACTGCGACCTCGACCGCTGCGCCATGGGCAAGCGCACCATCTTCAACTTCGCCGCCCACCGCCGCATCGAGCACTACGCCATCATCACCGGCCAGACCGGCGTCACCCCGCCGCCGGAGGAGTAGCGCCGCGGCGGCCCTGGCTATGGCTCGGAGGGCGGCAGCGGCTGGACCAGCACCTTGTCGATGCGCCGGCCGTCCATGTCCACCACCTCGAAGCGGCAGCCTTCGGCGGTGAAGCTCTCGCCGGCCTCGGGCAGATGGCCCAGGCGCCACAGCACGAAGCCGGCGACGGTGGAATACTCGCCCTCGGGATCGACGAGGCCGCGGATGCCGCTGGCATCCTCGAAGGCGTCGACCGCCATCAGCCCGTCGACCAGGAAGGAGCCGTCGCTGCGGCGCACCAGCTCGGGGTCGTCGTCATCGCCTTCCTCCGGCAGCGAGCCGGCGATGCCGCCGATGATGTCGGTCAGCGTCGCCACCCCCTGCAGGCTGCCGTATTCGTCGATCACGGCCGCCATGTGGATGGGCGAGGCGCGGAAGATGTCGAGCAGCTTCAGGATCGGCGTGCTCTCATGCACCAGCAGGGGCTCGCGCAGGGCGGCCGTCAGGTCGATGCCGCCATGCTCGGCGAACTGCGCCAGCAGGTCCTTGGCCTGGACGATGCCGATGATCTCGTCGACCGCGCCCTTGCAGACCGGAAAGCGCGACAGGCCGGATTGCCTGATCTCGGCCAGGATGTCGGCGGGCGGGTCGGCCGGGTCGAGCCAGGTCACGTCGGGGCGGGGCGTCATGATCGAGCGCACCGAACGGTCGGCGAGCCGCATCACGCCTTCGATGAGCTGGCGTTCCTGCGGATCGATCGCGCCGCTTTCCGAGCCTTCGTCCAGCACGGTGCGGATTTCCTCCTCCGTCACCGTGTCGTCGCGGTTACCGGTGCGGCCCAGCAGGCGGAGCAGCCCTTCGGTAGAGGTGCGCAGCAGCCACACCAGGGGGCCGGCACCGCGCGCCAGCGCCCGCATCGGCCGCGCCGCCAGCGCCGCCAGCGGCTCCGGATTGCGCAGGGCCAGGCGCTTGGGCACCAGCTCGCCCGCCACCAGCGACAGATAGGTCACGCAGACCACCACGATGGCAAAGGCGATCGCGTCGCCATAGGGCCGGATGCCGGTGATCTCGTCCAGCCGGTCGCCCAGCGGATCGGCCAGGGTGGCGCCCGAGAAGGCGCCCGACAGGATGCCGATGAGGGTGATGCCGATCTGCACCGTCGACAGCAGGCGGCTTTGATCCTCCAGCAGGTGCAGCGCCGCCGCCGCCCCCTTGTCGCCACCCTCGGCCATCGCCTGCAGCCGCGGCCGGCGGGATGAGACAAGCGCCATCTCGGCCATCGCAAACAGGCCGTTAAGCAGGATCAGGGCCACCACGACGGCGATCTCAACAAAGGGCATCGCCGCCGCTCAGCATATTCGGTCTGGGGGCATGACGGGGCAGGGGATAGCGGGCGGCGGGTGGTCCCGTCAACGGTGCAGTTCTCCCAGCCGGCGCAACCGCCATCGGCGACGCCCCAGTCGGGTGATCCGGTGTGCCGGTCGATGCGTAATCATCATTACAGATCCCGCCGAACCGTCGAGGAGCCCGTCATGCGCCACCTATATCGCCTGGCCGCCGGCCTGTCCGCTGCCCTGCTCTCGGCCTGCAGCTTCTCGACCGGTTTCCGGCCCGGCACTGCGGCCGACCTGCCGCCCGATGCCCCGGTGATCGTGGCGCTGTCGGAAGCGCGGGTGCGCCCGGCGGTGGGGGCGCATCTGGCGTTCTGGCCGCGTTCGAGCGATGTCCTGCGCTCGCTCGCCGACCAGCCGGGGCTGGTCGGCTACGGCGTGCGCATCGAGCCCTTCGGCACCAGGGCATGGACGATGACCGTGTGGCAGGATGAGGCGAGCCTTGCCGGCTTCGTGAAGGGCGCGGCCCACGCCAGGGCGGTGGCGGAGGGCATGCCTGCACTTGCCGATGCCCGCTTCGCCCGGCTGCGCACGCGCCGCGGCGACACGCCGCTGAGCTGGGAGGAGGCGATCGACCCCCTGGCCCGCGATGGCCGCGCCTACTACGAGTAGCGGGTGCCGGCCGGGCGCAAAGGCGCCATATTGGGATGATGCGAGCCGAAGACTGGGTGCAGGTGCGGCCCGAGGGGCTGTTCGTCGTGCCGGGGGGATTTTTCGTCGATCCCGTGCGCGCGGTCGAGCTTGCGGTCATCACCCACGGCCATTCCGACCATGCGCGCGCGGGCCATGGCGCCGTGCTGGCCACGCCCGGCACGCTCGCGATCATGCGGGCGCGCGGCGCCCTGGCCGAGGGTCAGGCGGCGCAGGCGCTCGACCATGGCGACTGGGTCACCGTCGGCGGGGTGCGGGTCTGCCTG
>CAZEQG010000017.1:0-15862 GCA_964514295.1 uncultured Alphaproteobacteria bacterium | reverse complement strand
TGGCGGCGAGCCGGGCGGCGGTGGAGCAGGCGATCGCCGGCGGCGGGCGGCGGGCGCTGGTGTTCGGCTCCGGCGCCCTTCTGGACCTGCCGCTGGCGGCACTCGCCGCCGGCTTCGAGCGGGTCACCCTGGTCGATCTGGTGCATCCCTGGCCGGCCAGGCTGGCCACCCGGCGGCACGCCAATGTCGAGCTTGCGGTCGCCGACCTGTCGGGCATCGCGGGCGAGATCGCGGCCGGCCGCGATCCGGGGGCTGGCGGCTCCAGCTATGGGCTCGACGATCCCACGGTCGACCTGGTGGTTTCCTTGAACCTGCTGTCGCAGTTGCCGATCGTTCCGCTGGCGGAACTGTCGCGCCGGGGGTGGAACGAAGCTGCCCAGGACAGCCTGGCCCGGCGCCTGATCGCCAGCCACCTCGACCATCTGCGGCGGTTTGCCTGCCGGGTCTGCCTGATCGCCGACCTGGAGCGCATCGTCAGCGGGCCGGACGGTACCGAGATCGCCCGCATCGACCCGCTGCACGGCCTTGGCCTGCCGCCGCCGGAGCGGGAGTGGCTGTGGCCCGTCGCCCCGCTCGGCGAGGTGGCGGCGGGGGTGGCGGTGACCCACCGCGTCGGCGCCTGGCTCGGCTTTACTGCCGGCGCAGAAAGACAAAGCCCCGCCACCATGACGGGGCGGGGCAGTTGAGGGGGCATTCTTCTTGACGGTTCGGTCGCCGGCAAATTTGGACCGTGGCCGCCCTGGTTACCGGTTCATAATACGCTTGACATTCGATGTCGGCAAGGATTGCAGGGGCTGGCCCCTGGCGGCCGGCGCAGTCCAGCCATGCCGGCCGGGCATGGAAGGCGGCATCTGCCATCACCCCGCCAGGAACAGCAGGTAGCCGCCCGTCAGCACCCCGCCGAAAGCCAGCCAGTAGCCCGCCATGCGCAGCGCCGCCGGCCGGTCGCGCAGGACGAGGCGCAGCGCCGGCCAGGCCAGCAGCAGCACGGCCAGGAGCTGCAGCACCCGCGCGATCCTGTCGCCGTCCATCCGCGCCCCTCCCGCCGGCATTGCCCTCATGCCAGCATGTCGAGGCCGGCCGGGCGCAAGTCAAGACGCAGCGCCGCAGCGTCCCGGGGGGCTAGGCCAGGGCCTTCATCTTCGCGCCGGTCTGATCGACGCCGAGTTCCTTCATGTCCTCGTAGCGGTCGCCGATGCGCGCATGCGGCCGCCCGCCGCTCGCCGCGCCAAGCGCAACGACGATCTCATCCGGCCCCGGCGCGTCCGGCACCACGAAGGAGATCGTCAGGAAATGCGAGCGCGTGCCTTCCGCGGTCTTGTGCTTCATCGGCACATCGACGCTGCACCCGGGTGCAGCGCGCTTGTTGGTGAAGGGCAGGAAGGAGGAGCCCGCCGCCGCCTCGCGCAGCACATTGCCGAAGCGCAGGGTGTGGATCATCGCCGAGGCATGCTCGATCTCGCCCGAGGTGCCGACGACGGCGGCCTTACCATAGGCCTCGATCTCCTCGCCGGCGATCACATCAAGGATCATCGGCACCAGCACGGCACCGAGCTGCGGGGCGACACTGTTGATCGCGGGCCGGAGGTCCTCGACGAAGCCGCGCCCGGCCCAGGGGTTCTCGATGATCGCCGCGGCCGCGACCGCCCGATAGGGCCGCGCCACCAGCCGGCCACCTTCGCTGCGGATGTTCTCGACGAACAGCACGGTCTTGCGGATTCTCGCGTCCATTCCGGATCCTTTCGATTGGTCTCAAGCGTCGGCTGGCACCAGGAAATCGAGGATCAGCCCGGCGATCAGGTCCGGCGCCTCCATCAGCACGCTGTGACGGAGGTCCGGCAGGATCGCCAGCCGCGACCCGGCGATCGACTGGTGCATCAGCCGGGCCATGCGCGGGTTGGAGCCGATGTCGTTCTCGCCGGTCGCGATCAGGGTCGGGCAGGTGATGCGGCCGAGCTCGACACCTTCATCGGCCTCGGCGAACACGCGATAGGCGGCGGCATAGGACCGGTGGTCGTTCGCCTTGAGCTGGGCGAGGCGCAGGGCCACCACCTCTGGGTTCGCCGCCCGGAAGCCCGGCGTGAACCAGCGGTCTTCTGCCGCCGACACGACGGAGGCGATGCCTTCGTCGCGCACCCGGTCGGCCCGCTCGCGCACCCGGGCGCGCTCTTCGGGCGTGCGCCCGGCCACCGTGCTGAGCAGGACCAGCCGGCGGACGCGGGCCGGATGGGCAATGGTGAACCATTGGGCGATCAGCCCGCCAAGGGAGAAGCCGACAAGGTCCGTCGCCTCCACCCCCGCCGCGTCCAGCACCGCCCCCAGGTCGGCCACGAAATCCGGCATCGCGCAGCGCTCGATGGGCGACGAGGCGCCGTGCCCGCGAAGATCCGGGCGCAGCACGGTAAACCGCCCGGCCAGCCGCGTGGCGATGCGATCCCAACTGCCCGCATCGGCACCGACACCGTGGACAAGGGTCACGGCCGGACCCTGCCCCTGCGCCCGCCACGCGATCTCGATGCCGTCGGGCCGGGCGAGGCGAAAGGCGCCGCCCGCCGACTGCGCGCTCAAACCTGCGGCCCTCAATTGCGCGCCTTCCACATCTCGCGGAAGCGCGGAATCTCGTCGCCGATCCAGACATGGTTCATCACGTTGCTGCGCATCGCGGCGTATTCGGCCGAAAAGAACAGCGACACATAGGGCAGGTCCTCGATCATCTTGCGTTCGACCGCGCTGTAGAGCGCCTTGCGGGCCTCGACGCTGGTGGCGTTGCGCGCCTGTGCCAGCAGGGCGTCGAGCTCGGGGTTCCTGTACTTGGTCGAGTTCGCAAAGCCGTTGCTCTGCAGCAGGATGGTGAACAGCCCGTCGGGATCGGGGCGCTGCGACCAGCGGATCGGCGAGAAGTTGATCGCCCCCTGCACCAGCCGCGGGTACCAGTCGCTCTGCGCCACCGGCTCCAGGCGGACATCGATGCCGATGGCCTTGAGCTGCTCCTGGACGAGCTGGTTCATCTGCTGCAGCAGGTTGATCTGCGGGTTGGACAGGGTGAGCTGCAGGCCGTTGGGATAGCCCGCCTCGGCCAGCAGCGCGCGTGCCCGGGCGGGGTCATGGGCGGGGCCGCGCAGGGTCGGGTCGTGCCACCACAGGGCCGGCGGGGTCAGCCCCTCGGCCACCGGGGCGCGCCCGTTCATCACGATGTCGACGATGCGCTTGCGGTCGATCGCATGCGCGATCGCCTGGCGCAGCTTGGCATTGTCGAAGGGTGGCTTGTCGACCTGCCACTGCAGCCCATACCAGCGGCCGACGGCGCTGGGGTCGAGCTTGATCTCGCGCCGGTTCTCGATCTGGCGGATGTCGATCGGCGACAAGGCCGATGCATAGTCCGCCTCGCCGGTGATCAGCCGCTGCACGCCGACCACCGTGTTGGTGATGTCGGCAAAGACGACGCTGTCGAGATAGGGCTTGCCCGCCTCCCAGTAGGCGCGGTTCTTCTCGACCACGATGCGCTGTCCCGGCGTCCATTCCTTCAGCGTGAACGGCCCGGTGCCCACCGGGTTCGTGGCAAAGTCCTTGCCGAAGCGCCCGATCGCCGCCGGCGAGGCCATGAACCCCTCGCGCTGGGCCAGCATGCCCAGCAGGCTCGGCGAGGGCTGCTTCATGTTGATCACCACCGTGGCGGCGTCGGGCGCCTCGACGGAGGCGATGATGGCGGCAAGCTGCGCGCGCTGCGGCGAGCCGACCGCCGCATCCATCCGGCGGTCGAGATTGAACTTCACGGCCTGCGCATCGAAATCCGTGCCGTCATGGAACTTCACGCCACGGCGCAGGTGCAGCGTCAGCCGCAGCCCGTCGCCGCTGACCTCCCAGCGCTCGGCCAGTTCGGGCGCCATGGTCAGGTCGGGCTTCAGCGCGACCAGGGTGTTGTAGAGCAGATAGAGCGGCTGGCGCTCCGAGAAGTTGACCGAGAAGGTGGGATCAAGGGTCTTGGTGTCGGAGGCGAAGGCAACGGTCAGCGTGCCGCCGAGCTGGGGCTGCTGCCCCTGGGCGGCCGCCGGCCCCGGGCCGGCAGCAAGGAACGCGGCGGCGGCCAGGGCGGCGATGGCGTGACGTGGTGAGCCGACGGGCATTTTTCGCTCCCAGTTCTGTCGTGGCCTGATGGTGATCGAGACGGCGCTCTTGGTATACCAAAATCTCCGCCATGACACGATCAGCTTCTTGAGCGATCATCGGCCATGATCATCGAGAGCCCCCGCCCCGCCAGCCGCATGCCCGCCGCCGCCCGCAAGCCCTCGCAGCCGCTGCGGCAGAAAACCGTGCTGCAGCTTCGCGATGCGATCACCTCCGGCCGGCTGAAGCCCAATGACCGGCTGGTCGAACGCGACATCTGCCGCGACACCGGGGTCAGCCGCAGCCAGGTGCGGGAAGCCCTGCGCTACCTGGAATCCGAAGGGCTGGTCGAAAGCCGCGGCCGCAAGGGCATGTTCGTCGTCGACCTGTCGATCGACGAGGCCATGGAGATCTACGAGCTGCGGATCGCGGTCGAGACCGAGGCCGCGATGCACTTTGCCGAGCGGGCGACGGATGCCGAGATCGCCGAGCTTGTCGCGACCTTCGGCCAGGTCAGGATCGCTGCGGCGACCGACGCGGAACGCTACTGGCGCCAGACCGACCTGCTTTTCGACATCATGATGCGCGGCGCGCACAACGGCGTCGCCTACAATCTGATGCGCTCCCTGCGCACCCGCATGCTCTACCTTCGCTCCACCACCACGCGCTCGGCCACCCTCGCCTATCGTCAGGGCACGGTCGAGCATCTGGCGGCCATCACCGATGCCCTCGCCCGCCGTGACGGGCCGGACGCGGCCGCCCGCGTCCGTGTATTCGTGTCGCGCTCGGCACGCTTTGCCGCCGAATGCCTTGCCCGCCGCGACGAGTTGCAGGAGCAGACCGGCACGCCGCGCGGGCGCCGGCCCCGCCCGGCCGTGCGGGACGGGGCCGGCGTCACAGGCTAGCGCGCCTTCCAGACCTCGCGGAAGCGCGGGATCTCATCCGGGATCCACACATAGTTGCGGACATCGTCGCGCATCGCCGCGAACTCGATCGAGTGGAAGATGTAGAGGTAGGGCACGTCGCGCACGATCATGGCCTGCGCCTGCTTGTAGAGCTCGGCACGGGCGGCACGGTCCTCAAGGCCGCGGGCCCGGTCAAGCAGCGCATCAAGCTCTGGATTGAGATAGCGGCTTGAGTTGTGCGACGACTTGCTGTGGTAGAGATAGGTCAGCAGCCCATCGGGGTCCGGGCGCTGCGACCAGCGGATCGGCAGGAAGTTGATCGCCCCCTTCAGCAGCTGCGGGTACCAGTCGCTGATCGAGACAGGCGCGATCCGCACCTTGAGGCCGACGGCGCGGAGCTGCTCCTGGGCAAGCTGGCTGACCTGCTGGTTGATCGCCACCGGGCTGGTCGACAGCACCAGCTCGACATCGGGGCTGACGCCGGATTCCGCGATCAGCGCCCGCGCCTTCGCCGGGTCGTAGGGGAATGCCTTCAGATCGGGATCGAACCACCACAGCCCCGGCGGGGTCGGACCTTCGGCGATATCCGCCTTGCCGCTCATCACGATATCGGTGATGCGCTTGCGGTCGATCGCATGCGCCATCGCCTGGCGCAGCTTCAGGTTGTCGAAGGGTGGCTTGTCCATGCGGATCTGCAGCGCCATCCAGCGGTTGCCGGGGCTGCGGCTGAGCTGGATGCCGGGCCGGCCTTCGAGCGGCCGGATGTCGACCGGCGTCAGGGCGGCCACGAAATCAAGCTCGCGGGTGAGCAGCCGCGGCACGCCGACGGCGGTGTTCGATGTCTGCAGGAACACGATGCGGTCGAGATAGGGCTTGCCGGCTTCCCAATAGTCGGGGTTGCGTTCGACCACCAGGCGGTTGCCGGGATCCCACTCCTTGAACACGAAGGGGCCGGTGCCAACCGGATTGGTGCCGAGATCCTTGCCGTGCTTGGCCGCCGCCGCGGGCGAGATCATGAAGCCTTCGCGCTGGCCCAGCATGCCCAGCAGGTTCGGCGCCGGCCCCTTCAGGTTGATCACGGCGCGTGTCGGCCCGTCGGTCTCCACCGATGCGATATGCTCGGCCAGAAGCTGGCGCGAGGGGGAGGCCGTGGCCGGGTCCAGCCGGTGTTCGAGGTTCCACTTCACCGCCGCGGCATCGAAGGCGGTGCCGTCGTGGAACTTCACGCCCTGGCGCAGGTGCAGCACCAGCTTGCGGCCGCCCTCCACCAGCTCCCACCTTTCGGCGAGCTCCGGCTGGTAGGAGAAGTCCGGCGTCAGCCCGACCAGCGTGTTGTAGATGAGATAGAGCGGCTGGCGCTCGGTGAAGTTGATCTGGAAGGTGGGATCGAGCGACTTGGCGTCGTTCGGCAGCGAGACGTTGAGGGTGCCGCCCCGCACCGGCTGGGCGGTCTGGGCCTCGGCGGCGGTGCCGGCAAGTACCAGCCCCAGCCCCAGGCATAAGGCCGGCAGCAGTTTTGCCTTCATGGTCGTCTCCTTTCGGTCATGGTTTATCGTCACGGATGCACGCCTTGAAATGTCCGGGGGCCACCTCCCGCAGGGGCGGTACCGCAGCCGCGCAGTCCGCAAGCGCGTAAGGGCAGCGCGTCCTGAACACGCAGCCCGAAGGCGGTGCCATCGCGTTGGGCACGTCGCCCTCCAGCACGATGCGGCGGCCGGCGGCTCCGGGAACCGCCGAAACCAGCGCCTCCGTGTAGGGATGGCGCGGCGATGCCACCACATCGGCCGACGGCCCGATCTCCATCAGCCGGCCGAGATAGAGCACCGCGATCCGGTCGGAGACGTATTCCATCACCGCGATGTCGTGCGAGATGAACAGCATCGACAGCGGCCGGTTCGACCGCAGCGTCTCAAGCAGGGCCAGGATCTGCGCCTGGATCGACACGTCGAGGGCGGAGACCGGCTCGTCGGCAACGATGAAGGACGGGTCGACCGACAGCGCCCGCGCGATGACGACGCGCTGGCGCTGGCCGCCCGACAGCGCCTCCGGCCGCCGCGCCGCAAAGTCCCGCGGCAGGGCCACCGCATCCAGCAGCGCGGCCACCCGGTCGCCGATCTCCGACCCCTTCGCCAGGCCCTGGATGACCAGCGGCTCGGCGATCGATTCGCCCACGGTCATCAGCGGATCGAGCGAGGCGAAGGGGTCCTGGAAGATGATCTGCGCGCGGCGCCGGAAGGCCTGCAGGGTGCGGGCATCCATGCCGCCCACATCCGCGCCGTCGAACAGGATGCGCCCGGCCGTCGGCTCGATCAGCCGCAGCAGCATGCGCCCGATCGTCGACTTGCCGGAGCCCGATTCGCCGGCAAGCCCCAGCACCTCGTTGCGGCCGATGGAGAAGGACACCTCCTCGACCGCATGCACCTGCCCCACCTCGCGCGCGAACAGCCCCTTGCGCACCGGATAGCGCTTCACGAGCCCGTCGATCTCGACCAGCGGCCGTCCGGTCATGGCGTGATCGCCCGCCAGCGGATGCAGCGCACGCGCCGGGCCTCGTCGACATGATCGAGCGGCGGCGCCTCGGTGTGGCATGCCGGCGCAACGGCGAAGCTGCAGCGCGGGTGGAAGGCGCAGCCGCTCGGCAGTGCCGCCGGGTTCGGTGCGCTGCCCGGGATCGCCGCGATCCTGCCGCTGCCGGCCCGCCGCCCGCCGAGCTTGGGGCGCGAGCGCATCAGCCCCGCGGTGTAGGGCATGCGCGGCGAGCGGAACACCTGGTCGACCGGCCCGCTCTCGACGATCTGGCCGGCATACATGACAAGCACCCGGTCGGCGATCTCGGCGACCAGGCCGAGGTCATGGGTGATGAACAGAATCGCCATGCCGGTCCGCTGCTGCTGGAGACGCAGCTGATCGACGATCTGCGCCTGGATCGTCACATCGAGCGCCGTGGTGGGCTCGTCGGCGATCAGCAGCCGCGGCTGGCAGGAGATGGCCATGGCGATCATCACGCGCTGGCGCATGCCGCCCGACAATTCGTGGGGAAAGCGCTCAAGCGTGCGCTCGGGGCTCGGCACGCCCAGGATCGTCAGCAGCCGCAGCGCCTCGGCCTGGCGGTCGCGGCGCGACAGGCGGCGATGAATGGCCAGCGCCTCGCCGATCTGGTCGCCGATGCGGTAGATCGGATCGAGCGAGGTCATCGGCTCCTGGAAGATCATCGCGATGTCATTGCCGCGCACCGAGCGGAACTCGCGCTCGCCCAGGCGCACCAGATCGCTCGCCCCGCCCTGCTTGCGCGCCAGCAGGATGCGGCCGCCGACCTCGCTGCCCCTGCCGTCCAGCAGCCCCATCGCGGCCAGCGCCACGGTCGACTTGCCGGAACCGGATTCCCCGACCAGCGCCACCACCTCGCCCGGATGAAGCTCGAACGCGACATCGCGGACGACGGGGGCCGCCCCCCCGCCAAAGGACACGGTCAGGCCGTCAACCGCCAGAAGGGGGGATGCGCCAGCCGTCATTTGATGCTCGATCCGATCGAATAGAAGCCGAACACCGTCAGCGCCACGGCGCCGCTGGGGGCGAGGCTCATCATCGGGTTGATCGCGAGGTAGTCGAGGCCGCCGCGCACCATCGCGCCCCAGTCCGGCGTCGGCGGCGGCACGCCGAGGCCGAGGAAGCTGAGGCTCGCGGAGGTGAAGATCGAATAGGCGACGGAGAGCGCGAACTGGGCCGCGATCACCCGCATCGTGTTCGGCAGGATGTGCTTGCGGATGATCCAGGCGGCCCGGCCGCCGGCCGCGCGCGCCGCCTCGACGAACAGCGCCTCGCGGATCTCGAAGGCCTGGCCACGCACCAAGCGCGCCACCCGCGGCCAGGTCACGATGCCGAGCACGATCATCAGGTTGGTCAGGGTGGCGCCGATCATGGCGGTGATCATCAGCGCCAGCACCAGCCCGGGCAGGGCGATGAACATGTTGATGAACTGCACCGCCGCAATGTCGACGCGCCCGCCCATGTAGCCGGCCGCCAGCCCCACCGGAACGCCGATCAGGGTGGCGATCGCCGCCGCCCCGATGCCGACCAGCAGCGAGGAGCGGCCGCCATAGAGCACGCGGGTATAGATGTCCCGGCCGAGATCGTCGGTGCCGAGCCAGTTCTCCGCACTCGGCGGCGCCAGGAAGAAGATGCTGCTTTTCGTCGGGTCGATGGCGCTGAGATGGGGCGCCAGGATCGAGACCGCGCAGATGCCCAGGATGATCGCCAGCCCCAAGACCGCGTTGCCCGGCAGGGCGCGCAGTCTTGCGAGCATGTTGCGGGCGGTTGCGGCGGGCATCATTCGATCCTGATCTGGGGATTTGCGAGGGCGTAGAGCAGGTCGGCGACCACGTTCATCACCACCACCGTCACGATGATGATCATCCCGATCGCCAGCATGACGGGATAGTCGCGGGCCAGGATCGAATCGACGAACAGGCTGCCGATGCCGGGGATCGAGAACAGCGTCTCGGTCACCACCGCCCCGCCCATGAGCTGGCCAAGGCTGATTCCCAGATAGGTGATCACCGGCAGGATCGAGTTCGGCAGCACGTGGCGGAAGGAAACCTGCCAGTCGGCCAGGCCCTTGGCCTTGGCGACCCGGACGAAAAGCCGGCGCCGGACGGCGTCGTACTCGGCCTGATAGACCAGGGTGAAGGAGCCGTAATAGTAGGCCGACAGGGTGAGCACCGGCAGCAGCAGATGGGTGAAATGCGTGACCACCCCGGCCGACCATGGCGCCCAGCCGACCGATGGCAGCCAGCCCAGCCCTACCGCGAACACGAAGATCAGCAGCAGGCCGAGCGCGAAGTTCGGCACCGTGATGCCGATGATCGCCAGGGTCGTCGCCACCGCGCGGGCAAAGGGAAAGCGCAGGCTGCTGAAGGTCACCGAGGTGACCGTGGCGAGGCCGATCGCCAGCAGGCCCAGCTCCAGCGTCACCGGTATCCGCGGCAGGATCGCCTGCGCCACCGTCTGGTGGGTGGAGAAGGAGCGTCCGAAATCCCCGGTCAGGGCGGCGCCGACCCAGTCCAGATACTGGATGATGAGCGGCCGGTCGAAGCCCAGCCGCGCGTTCAGCTCGGCAATCGCCTCCTCGGTGGCATCGCGGCCGAGCATCAGGGCCGCCGGGCTGCCGAGCAGGCCGGCAACGCAGAAGAACAGGATCGCCGTGATCAGGATGCTGTTCGGAATGGCCCAGGCCAGCCGGCGCGCGATGATGGCAAGCATCGTCTGCCCGCCCTAGCGTTGCAGATGCCGCGCCAGGAACGCGCATGGCGCGGCAAACTCGGCCGCCGCCGCCGGCCCGGTGAAGCGCGCGCGCAGGTAGCCGTGGATCATCCGCTCGGCGCAGCGCAGCGTCACCTCGCCACCCGCCTCGGCAAGGCGCGCGGCATAGCTGCGCGCATCGTCGGCCAGGCAGTCGTATTCGGCATAGTGGACATGGGCCGGCGGCAGACCGGACAGGTCGGCCGCCTTCAGCGGCGCCGCGTACCCGTTCGCCGTCGGCCGGCCGGCCCCGAGATAGAGGTTCCAGGCATTGTCGATCACCGCCGCGCTGACCCCCGGCGCATCGGCCATGTCACGATAGGCCGGCGCGTCGAGAGTGTCGGTCAGGCAGGGATAGTTGATCGCCTGGGCGCGGATCGCGGGGCCGCCCCGGTCGCGCGCCATCAGGCACACCGCCGCCGCCATGTTGCCGCCCGCACTGTCGCCCCAGACGGCGAGCCGGGACGGATCGATGCCATGGCGCGGCCCATGCTCGGCGAGGTGGCGGACGGCGGCAAAGCAGTCTTCCACACCGGCCGGGAACGGGCACTCCGGGGCAAGCCGGTAGTCGACGCTGACGACCACGAAGCCGGTGATGTCGGCGATCCCCCAGGCGATGCTGTCGCCGCTGTCGAGGCTGCCCTTGATGAAGGCGCCGCCGTGCAGATAGACGATGCAGGGCGAGGGCTCCGCCGCCCCGCGCGGGCGGTATGTCCGCACAGGCACGCGGCCATCCCTGCCCGCGCCAGGGCAGTCGAAGGCGCTGTCGGAAACCTGCATGCCCACCGGATAGGGGCGGTTCAGCCGGGCGCCGTAGCTGTTCCAGCCATCGCGCAGGATGCCGGGATCGCCCTGTTTCGGCGCCGCCTGCTTGGCGGCCATCAGGTCGCTCATGTCGGGGTGGAGGTCGTAGTGCAAGATGCGCTCCCCTTCAGCCATGGCCTTTCGAGGGCCGGTAGGCATAGGCGGCATCGATCGCAGCCATCTCGGCGCGCTCAAGGGGCCGCGCGGCATAGGCCACGGTCTGGTCGAGCTGCTCGACCGAGCTTGCGCCAACCACGGTGGCGGTGACGCCCGGCGTCGTCAGCACCCAGGACAGCGCCACGGCGGCCGGCGGGCAACCCAGCTTTGCCGCATGGGCCGCAACCGCCGCGGCCACCGCGGCATCCTCAGGGCGCCCGTACCAGCGCGCGATCATCTCGTCGGTCTCGCGCCGGCGCGTCGGGGCGGTGGCGCACAGGAAGCCCCGGCCGAGCGGGCTGTAGGGCACCAGGCCGAGGCCCTCGGCCCGGCAGAACGGCATCAGCTCGCGCTCGTCCTCGCGCCAGATCGCGTTGTAGTGGTGCTGCATCGAAATGAAGGAGGCGCGGCCGGCATGCCGGGCCGTGTAGACCGATTTCGCCAACTGCCAGGCCGGCATGTCGGTCGCCCCGACATAGAGGACCTTGCCGGCCTGGACGAGGCGGTCGAACGCCTCCACCATCTCGCCGATCTCGGTCGCCGGCTGCCAGATATGCGTCTGGTAGAGGTCGATATAGTCCGTGCCGAGGCGCCGGAGCGAGGCTTCGCAGGCCGCCACGATGTGCTTGCGCGAATAGCCCGAGCCGTTGGGGCCGGCATCCGGCCCGGCCGGCAGGCCGAGCTTGGTTGCCAGCACCAGCCTGTCGCGCCCGCCGCTCTCCTTCACGAAGCCGCCGATGATCTCCTCGCTCACCCCCTTGCAGTAGGCGTTGCAGGTGTCGATCGTGTTGATGCCGTGATCGATGGCGCGCGCGATGATCCGCCGGCTGGTCGCCGCGTCCTGCACCCAGGCGCGCATCGCCGGATCGCCGAAGGACATGCCGCCGAGCCACAGCCGGGAGACCTTGAGGTTGCTGGCGCCGAGGGTACGGTATTCCATCGCTGCTTCTCTTCCCGCGCGGCGGTCGTGGTTCAGTATCCGGCCTGCTTGCGCGACCGTTCGGAGGTGGGCGCCCAGGTGATCCGTTCGAGCGCGTAGAGATGCGCCAGATCCTCGGCAGGCACCTCCAGCCCCTCGCGATAGGCCCGCGCCACCCGCTCGTCATGGTCGATTGTCGCCAGCGCCGGCGCCCGGCCATCCGCCTGCGCCACGCCCGCGAAGATGGCGAGCCCGGCCCCTGCCCCGGCCTCGGCAAAGGCCAGCGCCTTGCCCGCCAGGCATGGCAGGCAGGCGGTCATCGCCGGCAACCGGTCGAGCGGGCCGCCAAAATACGCCATCGCCTCCCCGCGGCGGACCACCGCGACCCAGCCTTCATCGGCCCAGCCGTCAAGGCGGACATCGCCCGTCACCGGCCGGTAGACAAGGATCGCAGACAGGCCCCGCCGGCCGGCGAGACTGGCGAGCGAGGGTACCAGGAGCGAGCCGATCGCGCCGTCCACCACCACCTCGCCCTGGCCGTGCAGGCGCGCATCGCAGGTGGCCAGATCGATTGCCGGCGGCCCGATCTCGAACAGGTTGCGCCCACCGGCGCGGATCCGTCGGCCGGTCAGGTGATCGCCCGTCCGCTGCGGCGGTGGCAGGCGGTTGGAGGCGGCAATCGCTGCCTCGCCGGCGCGCAGCAGGTCGAGCCCGTGCCCGATCGCCGCCTGGGTCCACGCCAGCAGCCGTGTCGCACGCTCGGCCGTGCCGAACGGGTGGCCCAGCGCCCTCAGCGACCAGGGGGCCACGCGCATGATCTCCGACATGGAGATGAGGGTGCCTGGCATCCCGGTCACTCCGCCGCCGCAAGCTGGGGAACCGTCGGCAGGCTCCAGTCCTCGCTCGCCCCGCGTTCGAGTTCGGCCGGCAGCGGCATGCCGGAAAAGAACACCCCGCGCACGTAGCGGATGCTCAGCGGGTTCGTGCACTCCATGCCCAGCGCGGCCAGGAAGAAGCGGATCAGATGGGCCGGCAGGAAGTCCCGGTCCGCCAGCCCGCCCCGGATCTCGCAATAGGGCAGGCCCGCGAGATACTGCACCCGCGACGCGGCAAAGGCGAGATCGGGGGTGTCGGCCACCACCTCCGCCACCGCCGCATCGTCGGGGTAGCAGGTCAGCACCGCCGCCAGTCGCTGGACCAGCCCGATATGGTCGATGAACGACTCGTACTCCTCGTGCGGATCGATGATCCGCTCGCCGCGCCGCTGCTCGCCGTTGTCGATCGAATGGTACCAGAAGTGCTGGCGCGCCTTGGACAGGCCGAGGTCGGTGCGCAGCGCCCAGTCATAGCGCTGGCGCAACAGCCGGCGGAGCTGGCCGACCGCCATCTCCGGCACCAGATCGCGCTCCCGGCTGGCGCCGATCGGCAGGTACTCGGCCGCCTCATCGGCGAATTCGGGATAGATCTCGATCAGCAGCGCGTTGATCTGCTCGGCCGATTCGGCGTCGAACTCGTCCCCGGCGCGCCTGGCCAGCTCGCCCCATCGCCGCAATCCTGCGGTGGCCGGCGAACTCGCCTCCCGCACCCAGTCGCGGAAGGTCAGAAGATTGGCGGCGACCTGCAGGTGCGGCACCACATAGTCTTCGCACTGCGCCTGCACGGCGGTGTAGTAGTCGGCCGACCGGCCGAGCAGCTCGATGAGCCGGTCGGAACGCGATCCGCCCGCCCCGCCGCGCGCCTCGATGCGCATCGACTTGGCGTAGGCCAGCGACAGCTCGCGCACCGACATCCAGGTCGACACCCAGTGCGGCCAGCGCTGGAGCGCGACGCACATGCCCTGGCCCGAGGAGTTGCCGACACCGATGAAGCGCGCCACCTCCGGCGCCAGTTGCGCGGCGTTGGGGTTGCGCGCCCTGGCGATGGCGTTCACCAGGTCGAGCGACACCTGGCGGACCATGTAGAGGCCGAACAGGTCGGCAAAGAAGGGGTGGCGCAGCGGGTGGTCGGGGCCATAGCCCTCGAAGGACAGGGTTCCGTTGCGCCCGCTGCCCAGATAACCGCCATTGCGCAGCAGATAGCCGGTGCCGAGCCCGATGACGCTGGGGTCGGGCTGGCGGCCGGCCGTCAGCGCATCGACCACATGGTCGAAGAACCGGGCGCTGCGGCTGCCCGGGGTCCAGCCGGTGACGGCGGAATCCGTGCGCATCCGGTCGGCGTCGCGCAGGTCGAAGGTGGCGATCTCGCGGGCGATCCGCGCCTCGTCAGGCACGCCGAGGAAGATCGCCCCGAACATGTCGCGCAGCGCCCCGTCGGAGCGGCGGCCGACCTTCTCCACCCCGTCCCACCTGAAGGTGCGGGTCACATAGGTGAGCCGGTGCCGGCCGATCTCGATGGCATAGACACCCTGGCCGTGACCTTCGGCGTCGCAGGCGAAGCGCTCGGTTCGGATGCGCCAGCGCTGCTCGATCATCCGGCGGGCCAGCACCCGCGCGAAGCTGACCCGCGTCGACTTGAACGCGGACATGGCAACCGGCGTCATGCAGGTGTCGGCCGGCCGCAGCGCCTCGATCACCGCCGCGCCGGCAGCGCCGGGCGCGAAGCGGTCCAGCACCGCCCGCAAGGGATCGGGCAACGACCCAGAGTCTGAGTTCACCTGTGCCACTCCGTCGCAGTTGGTATACCATAATTTTGAAACCGACACGCAAGCAACACCTTACTGCTGGCGCCACGCGCCGAACCGGAATGGAGGGACAGATGGCCGAGAGCGAGATGTTTGACCGGGGGCTCGAAGTGCGCCGGGCCGTGCTGGGCGCCGAGTATGTCGACGGCAGCCTGGCGCGCGCCGATGATTTCATGATGGCGTTCCAGCGCATCACCACCGAATGGTGCTGGGGCTATGCCTGGACCCGGCCGGGGCTGGAACGCAAGACGCGCAGCATGCTGAACCTGGCCATGCTCACCGCGCTGAACCGGCCGGCCGAGATCAAGCTGCACGTGAAGGGCGCGCTGGCCAACGGCGTGAGCGTGGAGGAAATCAGGGAGATCCTGCTTCACGCCACCGTCTATTGCGGCATTCCGGCCGGCCTCGACGCCTTCAAGGCGGCCCATGAGGTGCTGGTGAAGGAAGGCGCCCTCGCCGCGAAGGCCGGCGAATAGCGCTGCATGCCGGTTTCCCGGAGCCGATCGAAGGTGACGCGCCCACGACCATCCCGCTGCCCCATCCGCGTGCCGGCCGGCGGGCGGCCGCCTTCCTGGCGCGCGAGCACCGGCTGCTGATCGGCGGCAACCCGCCGGCCAACGAGTCTTCCGACGCCGAGCTTCCGCTGGCGGTTCCTGGGGCGTCCCCTAAGGACCGGCCAGTCAGTCCTCCGGCGCGGCGCCGCGCTGGCGCTGCAGGCGGCGCCAGGCGGCGACATTGCGGTTATGCTCGGCCAGGGTGCGGGCAAAGGCGTGGCCGCCGCTGCCGTCGGCGACGAAATAGAGTTCGTCGGTGACGGCGGGGCGGGTGGCGGCGCGCAGCGAGTCCCGCCCGGGATTGGCGATCGGCCCCGGTGGCAGCCCATCGATGACGTAGGTGTTGTAGGGGTTGGCGGCGCGCAGGTCGGCCCGCGTCAGCTCGCGGCCCAGCGGCGCGCCGGCGGCCAGGCCGAAGGCGGCGGTGGGATCGGACTGCAGG
>CAZEQG010000016.1:0-15908 GCA_964514295.1 uncultured Alphaproteobacteria bacterium | reverse complement strand
GGATGGAATTGCCTCGTGGGGGCCGTTCTATGCGGTCCCTGAGCCCACGTTTTCTGCGGGTTTTGAAGCATCCGACTGTGCCTATCCGCGTGTCTGTGCCGACCGCGAGACGGCACAGTGCAGGTCAGATGTGTTCAAAAACGCATAGGATCGCTCGGTGACGGCGACCGTCTTGTGACCCAGCCACGTCTTCACGCGGAAGATGTCGAACCCATAATCCTGCAGCAGGCGGCATCCGCAAGTGCGCCGAAGGTCGTGCCATTTCAAGTCCTTAAGCCCCGCCCGCCTCGCCGCTCCGGCGAGCCCGCGGGTCCGCTGCCCAAAGCGCTGCCCGGCGCCATGCCAGAAAACGAACGGGCTCATGATGTGCCGTGGCAACTGTGCCAGGCACTGTGCCGCCCGTGGCAGCAGCGGCACCGTTCGCGGCGCGTCAGTCTTGGTGCGCAGAATGGTTACCTCCCCTCGCGCCAAGTTGACCTGCGACCATTCCAGCGACAGTTGCTCCTCAAGCCGCAGTCCGGTGTCGATCGCAAAGGCGATCATGCCCGCGAGCTGGGGATCGGCGTGGCGCAATAGCGCCGCCTCTTCGTCGTGCGTCAGATAGCGCGTGCGTGGGGGCGCTTCCCGGATCGACCGCTTGTCCATGATCTGGACCACATTCCGATCCACGTGGCCGGACGACACTTCACGCCGCAGGATCGATGACAGGCATGCCAGGTCCCGCCTGATCGTGGCCGATGTCACCCCTTGAACGCGGCGGGCGGCCACGAACTCGCGCAGGCGCGGCACGGTGATCTCATCGAGATAGGCGGCCCGGAAGAACGGCTGCAACGCCTTCAGGCTGCTCATGTACCGCCGCCTGCTGCCAAGCTTCAGGGACGGCATGTGGTCCTGGCCGAACTCGATCACAGCGTCTTCGTAGGTGCGGCGCCTGCTGCCGTCCTTCTCGGTTGCCGCGTACTGCGCCCGGATGGTCCGTTCTGCCCGCTCGGCGGCAGCCCGAGAAACGCATCCAGACGATCGCCTAACCTCCTTCCCGTCGACCTGGAACCTGACCCACCAGAATTCGCTTCCGCTGCGCTTGTAAAGTCCCATCGCTCCGGCTCTCCCTGGCGCTGTGTGTCGAGCCACGCGCGCAGCTCGACAAGGTTGAACCGCCAGACGGTGCCGAGCTTGTAGCAGCCCGGCAAGCGCCGCGCGCGTGCCCACAGGCGCACGGTATCAGCAGGCAGCCCCAGCAGGCGCCCGGCATCCTCCGCCGTCCCAAGGTGCAGCACGGGCGGCAGGGTTGTCATGGGGTCTTCGCAAGCGCCGGGAAGCGCTGTCGGACGGCCGCCATCAGTCGATCCGGGTAGACTTCCAGTGTTGCGAGCATTTCGACATCGTCCACCCGGACGGGTTTCACGCGATCGGCACCGGCCCGATAGATGCTCGTTCCTATGGCGGCGCACAGGCGCCGGTCGATCAGCCACCGCCGCCGCAGGCACTCGGCCAGCTCAACCGCCATCAGGGCCGCCACAGGCCAGAGAGCCGCTTGCGTCTGTTTGACGGGCCTGGGAATGCAACGCAGCCCGTAGAGGTCGCGCCACTTGCGGATTTCCTCGGCCGACACACCCCAGGCTTCGGCGGCCTCGGCGATGGTCATGTGGAGGGCGGTGGGGTAGGTCATCCGACCAGCCCCCGCAAGGCGCAGGGGTGGTGGCCGTCATAAAGGGCAAGCCACAACCCGGCCATCGACCGCAGACGGCGCGGCAAGCCGTGGACGGCCGAGGCGCCGTAGGCGTGGTGCAGGGGGCAGTTGTTCCAGCTGTGGCACCGCCACGCCTCGGCCGGCACCGCCTTGCCCTCCGCAAACAGGGGGCGCGGATCGTAGGTCTCGGTGGTGGTGCCGTCCGGCAGGATGGCACCGGTGAGGATGGCGTCAGTCAAGTAGGCGCCACCCATGTTGGCGCGGCGAAGGTTGGCGCGGCGAAGGTTGGCGCGGTTGAGCATGGCGCTGCTTAGGATGGCGTCGACAAGGTTGGCGTCGGCGAGGTAGGCAACGCACAGGTCGGCGCGGCGCAGGTCGGCGCCGACGAGGCGTGCGGCGCGCAGGTAGGCGCGGCTTAGGATGGCGTCGACAAGGTTGGCGTCGGCCAGGTTGGCGTCGACAAGGCATGCGCCGCGCAAATCGGCCCCGGCGAGGTTTGCGCGCCGGAAGTCCCGCCGGCCCGCCGCGTATAGCGTCCGCACTGCCTTGGTGATGGTGGTGGCGCCCTCGACGGTCGCCAGTACGGACCCATCCGTGCGGTAGAGCGTGATCATGCCTCTTCCTCCCTCGCGCCGCCGACGACGAAGCCCAGGTCGACGTTGGTAAATACGGCGTCGGTGCTATTGGTGCCGCGCAAGTTGGCCTCGCTGAGATCGGCCTCTCTGAGATCGGCCCGCGAGAGATCGGCCTCTCGAAGGTCGGCGCCGGTCAGATTGCTTCCGGTAAGCAGGGCGCTGCGCAGGCTGGCCTGAAAGAACTTCGCGTGGCGCAGATCGGCATACGATAGATCGGCCCCGTCGAGACCGGCGTGTGTGAAGCGGCACCCGTAGAGGTCCGCCCCTGACAGATTCGCTCCGCTCAGGTCGGCGAAGGCGAAGTCCGTACGGCCCTCCCAGCGCAGCCGCCGGACAGCCTCGCCGAGGGTATCGGCATCCTTGACCGTGGCAAATTCGCTGCGGTCGAGTCGGTAGATCGTGATCATTTCACACTCCTCGGCATGTCGTCCCAGGTGCGGCCGTCCAGCAGGCGGCCAGTCGTTTTCTTGCCGGACTTCCGGACGAACACCACCCGCTCCCCATGGAAGCCGTGCCCGCCCGCGAGGTTGATGTATCGCTCGTTGTTGTCCCTGGCGGTCGGACAGCGCCGCCAGTCGGGGTCCTCGGCGTCGCGGTCATAGGTGACCGTCCAGGCCCCCCACTGCTTGAACAGGAACGGCACGCCCGCAGCGGCGCACTGGTCACGCAGGGAACGCGCCCAATCCGGGTGCATCGGCCGGGCGCCCGGGCCGCTCTCTCCGCCGACGATCACCCAGTCGAGTGGTGGCGTCCAGCCGATGCAAGCGCCGCTTTTCTGGCCAACAGGGCGTGACCAGTCGATGCCGTGCTCCTCGCGGCCGATCAACCAGTTGCGCAGGTCCAGCGGCCCCAACAGCGGCTCGGCCGAGATGAACCGCACCGCCGCCGGGGTGTCCAGCAGCACAGGGATGCGCTCGTCCGCCCATGCCTGATCCTCGACGCTCACGCCTAGCCAGACGTTGGGCAGCGGCCACCACCGCGCCCCGGGCTCCAGATGCGGCAATGGCCCCACAGGAACCTTGTCGCTACGCAATCGCATGATTGCGTCCGCCACTCGACCGATGTTGTCGAAAGTGTACGGACGCATCCGATCCGGCCGCTTGGTGAGCACCTGGAAGGTGTGCTGTGGGCACAGCGCCATCACGGCGAAGACGCGGTCGATCCACGCGTCCGGCACTGCCGGATGGAAGAGGTCGCCGTGAGCGCAGACGAAGATGTGGCGAGGTCGCCGCCAGCGAAGGGGCTGCGCGATTGCGCTTTCGACCAGCCGCACATCGCCCGTCCAGACAGGGCCGGCCTTGGTGTTCCACGTCAGGCCGGCGCGCGACGGGTGATGCTTCAGCCGCGTGCCTGCCAGCCGCATGGCGTAGCAGTTGGTGCAGCCGGGGGACACGACCGAGCACCCGACGATCGGGTTCCAGGTCGCGTCCGTCCACTCGATCTTCGTGCGGTCGGCCATCACGCGGTCCCTTTCTGGTTGAGGGGAATTGGCTCCGGCGGAGCTTCCGACAGCCACAGCCCGAGCCGCTGAGCCTGCCATGCGCGCTCGGCGGTATAGGCATCGCCCGTATAGGTGTTTGCAGCGATGTTCCTGGCGGACTTCGCGGCACCCAAGACGCCCCTGGCGACATCGTTGAAGGCAATGAATGCAGCGTAGACGGCAGGATGGTCGGACCCATCGCAGACGCCGTAGCTGCGGGAGTAAATCAGCCCAGCGCGCAGCCGGCTGCCGCTTCGGACCGCGGCAATGGCATCCCGGCACAGCGAGCAACGCAACTGTCGCGCCTCGTGAATGGTCAGGACCCGCGCGGCGCAGTCAGCCGCCCATTGCGCCAGTCGCGGGCGGCAGTGCGGCAGATGCGCCGCCACCCACAAGACGTAATCACTGCTGATACCCGCCGACATCGCGGCAGCAGCATCGACGGCCGCAGATGCCCACCTGTCTCCAATTACATTCCGTGCCTTGCGCAGGCCATTGGCGCATGGCTTGAGCGCCCGGACATCATCGAGCGTTAGCGCGTATCCACCCGACCGCGCGGGCGGCGACGCCAGCGGAAGGGTAGTGGTGGTCATGAGGCCACACTGACCTTATCAAGGTGGCGGCACTCTACGCGGAAGGTCAGCGCGACAACCCAAGGGTTGCGGTTCCAAGCGGTGCGCCCGTAAATGCTGTTCCACAACACCTCAAAGCCGAGGCGGTAGTTCGGTCGGTATTGATACTCATCGCCATGCCGTGGTGGGGCGATGATCCCCTCGCCAGCCATGTATGGGTCGCAGCCCTCCGCGACCGCGTCTTCCTCGCTGATGTCTTGGAGACGCTGCACGCGCACATCGGTGATCGTCAGTGTCAGCCGGGACGCCCAACGGGGCATGTGGATCGAGGGGCGCCACAACACCTCATGTCTTGGGTCACCTGACTGAATGCTCACCCACCTATCGCCGCGCTGATCGCGGGCATCCGCCCGATAGACTGCGCAGCCGAATTGCGACAACGTCCACGTCTCCCGCACCCACAGGCGGTCGCCAACGGCGTAACCAATTTTGTACGGGCCGCTTAGCGCGCCGACGCTCAGGTAGTGGCATATGCCGCTCGCAAACTCGCCGGGCGACAATTCGATCAAGCTGTCATCCGGGTCGGCGACGGTGAAGCGCTTGCGGTCGGCGGATGGGTACAGCTTCACGATTCGCCGCGTCTGCGTCTTGCGCCCGCCCAGAAGTTTGCGAACCATGGGGGCAGAAAAGATGATGGGGCGATCGGCCATCACGCCGCTTCCTGCATCGGCGGCAGCGCCTCGGCGCGCGGCACGGCGGTGCCGTCGGCAATCCACCAGGTGGTGCCGAGCACCTCGCCGTCGGCGTCGGTCAGGCCGGCGAGGTCGGGCACCTGATCGGGGCGGGATACCGCCATCCCGATGAGCGCATACGGCAGGCCGGCGGCCACGACCGCGTTCAGCAGGGCGCGGCGATGCGGCCCGACCAGCACGTCGGCATCGTCGATGATGACCACCTGCGAGCCGTCAAGGCGCGCGATGGCGAGCTGAAGCACCACCCCGACAAGGCACTTCGCCGCGCGGCTCAGCATGATGTAGGGGCAGCCGCCATAGGTCACCGACAGGTCCGGCCGCAGCACGACGGGCTTCCAGCCGGCCGCCTCGCAGATCGGCGCAAGGAAGCTGTCGTTGAAGCTGCCGAGCACCCGCTGAAGCTTTTCCTGCCGCAGGGCCGTGGGCGCCAGGACTCCGGCGATCGCGTCCATGCGCCGCACCTCGGCATCGGCCAGATCTGCTTCACGCCGCCGCCGCCACATGTCGAGGTCGGCGAGCGCCTGGGTATGCTGACGCTTCGCCCCGTCGACATCGAGGCCCGGCGCCACATTGCCGGCGGCCGCCCGGTCCTTCTCGGCCTTCTCCAGGGCGCGCTTGGCCTCTTCCGCCTTCAGCCCGCGCGCGCCGATTTCCACCACCGCGCGGTGCGTGTCGTCATGCGCCTTCCGCGCGGCGGCAAGCACCTTGTCGGCCGAGGCGATGGCCTTGCGGCGGCGGTCGGTCTCGGCGTCATCGATGGCGCCGGCGGGGGTGGCGACAAGCACGGGTCCGCCGAGGTCCTGGCGGACCGTGATCGCGCCGCCGCAATGCGGGCAAGGAAGCCCGGCCTCGCCACCTTCGGCCGGCGGCAGCGCCTTGCGGGCATCCTCGGCCCGGCGCAGGACGGCCACGGCGTTCTGCCACGCCTGCGCCGCCGCGTCCTTCTCGCTGTCCTTCGGCCCGGCGGCGATCGCCTCGCGCAGGCTCTCCATCGTCGCGGCATCGACAGAGGCCGCCGCAACGGCCGCATCGATGGCCTGCTGCGCCTTCGGGACGCGCGCGATCAGGTCGCTCTCATCGAGCCCTTCCAGATCGTCGCGCCAGCCCTCCGGCTCCCAGCTCTTCGCCTTGTTGGCGCCATACTGGGTCCGGGTGGCGGCCTCCCAGCGGCCCTTCGCCTTCGCGCGCCGCTCGCCGATCTCCTTCCAGGCGCCATCCCAGCCGAGCTTCTCAACCTTCGCCCACAGGGCATCGATCCCTTCGTCGCTGATCTCGATCGCGTCCCGCAGGGCGGCGGCGAGGTCGGACTTGTCGGGATCGGACTTCAGTACCCCGGCGAACAGCTTGGCGCGCTCACGCGGCCCCATTCTCAGGGGGTGCTCGAACCCGCAGGCGATAAGGGACGCATGCGGCGGCTCGACGCCCTCGGAGGCGGCCTCCATCTTCGGCCAGGACACCGCGACCGAGCCGTGTGGGCCGGTCACGCGAACCTTCGCGCCGGCGGCCCCGCTGCGCACCAGCAGGGGGACATCCGCTTTCGTCATGTCGTCCTGCGGCAGGTGGCGGCCACAGAGCGCGGCGCCGGCCGCCATGAGGATCGAAGACTTGCCCGCCTCGTTCTGGCCGCAAAGAAGGGCAATGCGCGAGGTCTCGATATCCGCGCGCTCGACGGCGCGCACGTTGCGGACCTGAACCTTCAGCAGGCTCATGACGTGGACTCCTTGTGGTGGTGATGCGTGCGGTTCGGTTCCTGGCGCGGCCAGTCCTGCCGGTCGTCAATCCGCGCAATGCCCTCAATCAGATCGGCCGCGACCTTCAAAAGAAGTTGCCTCGGCGACTCCTGGCGGAGTGGAGATCGCCGCATAGACTCAGCCTCGATGTCATCGAGGACGCGGCGCCTAGGATTGGGGACAATCAGCCTGGGGCGTTGATCCTCGAAGGCTATCGCGCGGCAAGGAACGTGTCCGCGTCGCGGTTTGCCGTGGCTCTTGATGCTAGTATACCCACCGGAGTCCGCCCCGGACCATTCCGCGTTCCTGACGTCCGCGCCGGAGATGTTCACTGTTCCAGATGCGTCATCCAGCCTCGCGTTGAAGAGGTTCGCGTCGCTGAAATCCACGCCGGCGAGGTAGGCGCCCCACAGGCTGGCGCCTTCGAGGTTGGCACCGGAAAGATTAACGTTCTCCAGCACCCCGAACGCGAGACTGGCCCCAGTGAAATCGACGCACGGGATCTGCGCGTCACACAGATTGATCCCGGCGAGGTCGGCGTCGCGGAAATCGCGATAGCTATTTGCGACTAGCGCCACTACTGCGCGGCCCATGCGCACGCCGGGCTTCTTGTCACGTGGTTCGGCCGGAATGGTGATGCTGATCAGCGGCGTGCCATCGCGCCGCACGATCAGGTGCTCTACGGTCGGCTTATTCACGCGGGAGGCTTTGCTGCATGCGGACCTGAACCTTCAGACTCATGGCGCGGACTCCTCGGTGGGGGGTCGGGGGTGGTGGCGGTCATGCGTCGTGCTCCTTGTCTTCCGCCGGCGCCGCCAATCCCCGCAGTGCGCAGGGGTGCCGCCCGTCGTAGAGGGCTAGCCAGAGCCGGGCCATCGACCGCAGACGGCGCGGCAAGCCGCGGACGGCCGAGGCGCCGTAGGCGTGGTGCAGGGGGCAGTTGTTCCAGCTATGGCACCGCCACGCCTCGGCCGGCACCGCCTTGCCCTCCGCAAACAGGGGGCGCGGATCGTAGGTCTCGGTGGTGGTGCCGTCCGGCAGGATGGCGCCGGTGAGGCTGGCGGCTCTGAGCATGGCACCGCCGATGTCGGCGTCGGAGAGGTCGGCGCCTTCGAGGGTGGCGCCTTCGAGGTTGGCGCCGGTGAGGTTGGCGCCGATCATCTCGGCACCTTCGAGGTTGGCGCAGGTGAGGTTGGCGCCGGCGAGGTCGGCAAGGGTGAGGTGGGTGCCGCGAAGGGCAGCGCCGATGAGGTTAGCGTCGGTGAGGTCAGCGCCGGCGAAGTCGGCACCGATCAGGGTGGCGCCGCGCATGCAAGCGCGGCGCAGGTCGGCGCCTTGGAGGTAGGCGTCGGTGAGGTTGGCGCAGGCAAGGTTTGCGTACTGCAGGTCGGCGCGGGCGATGTCTGCGCGCCGGAAGTCCCGCCGGCCTGCGGCGTAGAGAGCCTTCACCGCCTCGCCGACAGTGTCGGCATCCTCGACAATCGCCAGTACGGACCCGTCCGTGCGGTAGATAGTGATCATGCCGTCTCTCCCGCCGCTTCTATCTGCCGGCAGGCAGCCAGCAAAAAGAGGGCTTCGGCCGCCGCTTCCTCGGCCGCCGCCACTGCACCGAGACGGCGGCGGCAGCCCAGGCAGCCGTGTGGACATGCACGCCCGGTCTGCCGAGCCCGGGCATGCGCGATTAAAGCGATGGCAGACTGCATGATGTCGTCGGCCACGAGCGTCAGGCCGGAGTGGGTGAATGGCCCGCCCTGCTCGGGCTCTATACGGACGCGCCCAGCCAGTTCGAGCAGTTCATCCATCACCACCGCCCGGCTCATACCCCGCCCTCCGGACTGGGCGCCGCCTGCGCGCCGAGCTGGAGGCAGCAGGCCAGCGCCAGCACGGCCAGGGCCGTTGCTTCCTCGGCCGCCGCCGCCGCCCGGTCGCAGTCCACATTGACGGCCGGGCCGGCTGTCAATGCCCGCTCGGCCTCGGCGGCCTGGGCACCCGCCTCGCGCAGCATTGCCGCCGCCAGGGTCGCTAGGCGATCGGCCGTAGCGGCTGCGCCGTCGAGTGACTGGATCGTCATGCACTCGGCAAGGTCGCGCAGGTTCTCCATCCCCACCTCCTCGGCCATGGCGCGCAGTTGTTCGGCTGCGCTCATGACGCGAACGCCTGCATGGCGTAGGCGATCGCCATCTCGGCGCCATGGCCGATCGCCATGATCGCCGACAGGATGCCGCCGGTCAGGATGCCGACAAGGATTGCGCGCTTCAGGCCCCGCTCGTTCTCAAGCGACACCGCGTCCTCGATGATGGCCGCCAGCATCACCACGGCGGCGATGAGGACGGCAGCGAATGCCCCGGTCATGGTTACCCCCCCCTGCTCAGTCGAAATCGTTGCCGGCGGCGGTCCGCGCCGCCTGCGGACGGGGCGCCGGCTTCGGCTGCGCCACCTCGGCCGCCTGGGTATTGTTGCCGCCGGCACCCTGAATCGGTGCCGGCTCATGTACCTGGGCGGTCGACTCAAGCGCATCAACCGGCGCCTCGGCGCGAATGGCATCGAAGGCGCTGAAGGCCAGAGCGCTGCCGTCAGCAAAGTGCGACAACTCGACCCTGCCCGCCTCCGACATGGCATCGAGGGCTGCCGCATTCGCGAACTCGATGGACATCGGCAGCACCTTGGCCAGCCGCCGGATCATCGTCTTGGCCGCCATCTCATGCTCGAAGGCGACCCACGGCGCCGTCTCCCAACTCTTGCGGCGCCATGCCTTCGAGGGGTCCGCCATGGCATCGTCAAGGGCGGCCTTGGCGGCGCGATAGGACTGGGTCTTGTCGCGAGTGGCCATGACCTCTTCGTAGGGCAGGACCTCGAATGCCTGCCCGCCATCCTTCAGCCGCGCATGCGCATAGGCCCAAAGCGGCTTGCGCTCGCCGCGCGCGCCGAGCGGAACATGCCGCAGGTGCATGTTCGACCCATACTCGAAGGAGAACTCATCCCCCTCGTAGACCACATCGGCGTGGATCGACTGCATCTGCCCCGAACGTCGGGCGAGCTCGATGTAGCCCTTGTAGCCAATGATCACCTGCACCTCCGTGATGGTCTCCCACTGCCCAGTCGCAGGGTTCTTCCGGCGATTGTCGAAGGGCGCGAGATGGGCGTGGCCAAGCGGGGTGTCCGGCTCCAAGCCCAGTGAGACGAGCGACATCATTGCGCCGAGCACGGTGACGGGATGGGCTTCTGCCAGCTTCGGCACGCGCCACACCGCCTGCACCATGACCTTGAGCATGCGCTCGGGGTTCATGTGCCTCGGCACGGCCTGCCGCATCAGTTCGAGCGTCTTGGGTTTTTCCAGAAACTCCTTGATGGTCTCGGGTTTCTTGTTGGCGCCGCTCGGCTGCACCAGGGCGGGGCGGTTGTTCGGCCTCGCAGCGGCGGGAACGGGTCCGCTCATCGGAAATCCTCCATGTCGTCGGTGTGAACGGCGGTCAGGGCCGCCCGGATGGCCAGGAACACGCGCCGGCAGGCCATGGTGTCGTAGAGGCAGTCATGGGCATCCGGCAGCCGCTCGCCCGCGAAGAAGTGGGACAGCGCCTCGGCGAGGTTCGGCGACTTCCAGCCCTTCCGGCCGCTCGCCATCATCCTGTCCGTGGGCGGCAGGCGGCAGAGCGGGGTCGCCGCCTTCATCGTGCAGAAGGAGTCGGTGTCCTCGTACCTGTCCGGCAGGCCGGCGCGGCGCAGCTCGCCACGCAGCATCTTCAGGTCGAAGCTGGCGTTGTGCGCGACCAGCACCGGCCGCCACGTCATCGCCTCGGCAAACCAGTTCAGCGCAAACCCGATCGACGCGCCGAAGGTCTCCAGCATCTCCGTCGTCAAGCCGTTGATCGCGGTCACTTCGGCCGGCATCGTCCAGCCGTCCGGGCGGACCATCTGGTAATGCACGTCGATGGTGCGGCCCTCAGGCGTCGCCAGCATCATGCAGATGGCGGCGATGCGCGGCTGCGCCGGATCGTCGGCCGGCTTGCCGAAGTCGGGCAGCCCGGTCGTCTCGGTGTCGAAGAACAGCAGGGGGCGGTCGGCAGCGGGCAGGTCGCTGGGCATGGGGTTTTAGTCCTCCGAATGGTGTTCGCGGCAGAAGTCGGTGCCGAAGGCCGGACACCACTTCGCCGAGCAGAGCTTGGAGTTGGGGTTGGCGCTGAACGCCCAGGGATCGCCCGGCAGCAGGCGCCGCGCCGGATCTCCCTCGCGGAAGGTCAGGAGGTCGCCCTCGATGTGCCGCAGCACCGCCACGGCGGCGCTTTCGGCGGCAGCCAGGTCGTGCCGGTAAGTGGCGCCGGGCGGCTGGTCGTGCTTCAGCGGCACGCGCTGGATAAAGTCCTCGGCCGCCTCCGTGATCTGCAGGCCGGCCGTGCGGGCGAGCAGGGCGTAGGCGCCGATCTGCGGCTTGTGATGGCCGCGCCGGGCGCCCGTCTTCAGGTCGCGAACGCGCCCGGGCTCGCGGGCAATCACGTCCGCCTGCCCCGACAGCACGATCTCCGCGCTGTAGGCCGCTTCAAGCCGGTCCTCGACCATCAGCGGCTCGATCTCCGGCGCGATGTCCTGGGCATAAGCCCGGGTCATCCGGATCGCCTGCTTCTCGGCGTCGTTCCGCGTCGGGGTGTCCCGGTCGAAGGACAGCCCTTCGGCCGAACGCTCGACCAGCAGCTCGACGGCGGCATCGAGGGCATCGTCGACCGGCGGCAGGCTGCCGCTCTGCGCCTTCTCGCGCAGCAGCACGGCCGCACCGGCGTGCACGGCCGAGCCGATCGCGGCGGCCACCCCCTGGGTCGGTTCGGCGAGCTGATAGCCGGCCGCCATGATCTCGGCCCGGAACATCCGGGCAGCGGCGCGGCGCGGGCAGTCGGTGTAGGCGGGCAACGAGGATGCCCGGATGACGGTGACGGGGCCGGGGTGCATTGTCAGATCCACGTCGCGTTCGCGATGTGGACGGCGATGCTGAGCCGCCGGGGATCGGCCGGCCGAAGCGCCATGGTGCGGCGCCAGCGCAGCCACTGGCCGATGAGGCGCAGCATCAGGCAGCCCTCGGCCCGTCCGGATCGGGGCGCGCGGGCGGCGGCAGCAGGAAGAAGCCGTGCCCGATGTCGACCGCGCCACCCTGCACGCAAGACAGTTCCGGCGCGCCGCGCAGCGGCACCAGCTCATCGAGCGGCACCAGGGCCACCACCTGCCCAGTCGGCAGCGCCACGATGACGCGCCAGTCGCTCACGCCCGCCGGGAGGACCTTCGCCACGACACCGGCGCGGCCGTCTGGCAGATGCACGGGGCGGCCCTGGACGCATTCCTCGCGGGTCACAGCTGCTGACTCCGCAGGATCGCCGCTTCGCGGTCGTGCCACCGCGTCTCCGCGATCCCCTCGGCGATGTAGGCTTCTGCGTCCGGCCGCAGGTCAATCCAGCGGCAGCGGCGGGGCTGGCCGAAGCCGTCGAACTCGGTCACATGCGTGCCGAGGTAGCGCACCCGGCCGAAGCCGTCGATCCAGTCCGCCACTTCCACGAGCGCATCGCGCTCGTTGTCGAAGCTGCGGCTGTCCGCGTCCAGGCTTTCGCCATGCGCGAAGACGTTTGTGTATATGGATTGCATCGGAACCTCTGTGGTGAGGGGGTTCATGCGTGCGCCCTGCACACGGAAGGCGGCACATGCCGGCCGAACGCCAGCGTGCCGCGACGAATTTCGGCGCGGACCTCGTCCTCGCCCGGCCCAGGGAGGCGGCTGCTGACGAGCCCCGCGAAGATGCGCAGGCCGACATCCAGCCACTGCGCCTCGATGCCCCAGCCGGCCTTGATGCCCTCGCCGGCCTTGATGCCCTCGCCGGCCTTGATGCCCTCGCCGGCCTCGATGCCCTCGCCGGCCTCGATGCCCAAGCCGGCCTTGATGCCCCAGCCGGCCTCGATGCCCTCGCCGGCCTCGATGCCCAAGCCGGCCTTGATGCCCCAGCCGGCCTCGATGCCCCAGCCGGCCTCGATGCCCCTGCCGGCCTCGATGCCCTCGCCGGCCTTGATGCCCTCGCCGGCCTCGATGCCCCTGCCGGCCTCGATGCCCAAGCCGGCCTCGATGCCCAAGCCGGCCTTGATGCCCCGGCCGGCCTCGATGCCCCAGCCGGCCTTGATGCCCCAGCCGGCCTCGATGCCCGAGCTGCGCATGGCGCAGATGGAGCCCGCCGCCGACAATCCTGCCGGAAACCGGACGGTCCCAAGGTCCGGGTCGATGACGATGTGCCCGGGCCAGGCCGTCACATTTGCCCCGCCAATGTATGTGCCGCCCTTCACGTCGGCGGCGGTGATCCTGAGGGTTTCCATGCGCGTCTCCCGCGAAAACCCCGGCCGGCAGAGGGAGGAATGCCGGCCGGGGGCGGAGGTGGCGTCGCCCTCACGGGAACGGGCGGGCGACGGTCACCGACGGTGACGGGGCGATATTGCGATAACCGCAACTTCGCGTCAATGCGAAAAACGCAACACCTAGCGTGGCCGTCTGATTCTATGATCATGCAGCCATTGATGGAGGCGATGATGCGGACAATCCTCGTATTGGGTATCGCCGGCTGCATGCTGCTTGGTGCGGGTGTCGCCATGGCGCAAAGCCGCCCGCCGAGCAGCACCTACGACAATCGCTCGGGGAACAGTTACAATACCTGGGGTGGAACCACCCGCGGCTACAATCAGGGGACCGGAAGCGCTTGGAGCAGCCAGGGCTACAGCGGTGGTCAGCGCGGCACCGACAGTCAGGGCAATCCGTGGAGCTACAACAGCCGTACCGGCGTCTATCAGAACTACGGAACCGGCAGGACGTGCGTTGGCAGCGGTGCCGGTCGCGTGTGCTACTGACGCGGCGCTGCGGTTCTGAGCCCGTGTGGCGCCGAAGACACTTTTCGGCGCCACACGGGGCCGCGCGCTACAGCTTGCGCGCTACGATAAGGATCACTCGGCCGATCACGGTCAGGTCGTCTGGCGGCAGTTCCTGCACGGGGTAGCGCGGATTGTCGCTGATGATGCGAATCAGGCGATCCCGAAGGTTGAGGCTCAGCCTCTTCACCCACGTCGTATCATCGATCTGCAGGGCATAGATGCCTTCTTGAGCCGGCCGCGTGTGCCCCCGATCGACCAGGACCCAGTCGCCGTCGGCAAGCGTATCTTCCATGCTGTCGCCCGCGACGCGAAGCACGGCAAGCTGCGATGGCGCCGATCGCGTCACCGCCCGAAGCCATTGGGCTTCTATCAGATGGTAGCCAATTGGGCCTGCGTTCGCGTCAATGATGCTCCCGTGGCCGGCCGACAGGGCTGCGTCATATCGTGGTATGGACGCGAATTCGGTCTCGCCGATGGCAACGATCCCAGATGAACGGGCCGGCGCAGCCGCTACGCGCGGGCTGATCGCATTGACAATATCCGCAAGCGCGCCGGGTGGTGGCTTCTCGCCGAGATAGGCGACGATCTTCGACACTTCGCCGGCCTTGATCTGGCGATCTCCGGTCAGCAACCGACTCACGCTCGACTTGTCGCGCCCAAGCGCACGCGCCAAGCCGGCCTGGGTCTTTTCGGGCTTCTGCTGCAGCACATCCCGGATCCAATCGGCAAACTCCATGGCAGCCAGTATTGCGCTATCCGCACATTCGGGCGGTTGCGTTTTTCGCATTGACGCGAAGTTGCGGTTATCACATCCTCCGGGCATGCGAAATCCCGCTCAATCCGTCATCGAGAAGTGTGGTGGCGCTGCCGTCGTGGCGGACATGCTTCAGATCGATGTCTCGCGCGTCTATCGCTGGACGTATCCCCGTGATCGCGGCGGCGGCGGCGGCCTGGTGCCGGCCAAGCACCAGGTGACTTTGCTGCGAGCGGCGGCGGCGCGCGGAATCCTCCTCGCCCCGGCGGACTTCTTTCCGGCGGATTACCTCGCAACTCCATCCACCGCCGTCGCTCGACCCTGCGGCGGTGGTGACGGCGGGGAGGGCGCTGCGGGCGCGTGCGCGACCTCCCCGCCCGATCCTTCTGCGGCGCCGGTGCCGACCTCCAAGGAGGCCGCGTGATGCCGGATGTCCGCTGCATCGATCCGGCCTCCGACCGGGCGCACGAGATCGTCACCCAGATGGCGGCGGCGGTCGACCGCATCACGGCGCATCACGGTGCGGCGATAGCGGGCTTTGCCTTGGTCGCCTGGGACCTGAACGGCGACTGTTCGACCGCGATGCTGTGCCGCGCGGGTCCCATCGGCTACCCGCTGGCGCCCACGCTGGTGCATGACGCCCTCAACCGCCATGAGGCGATCCGCCGGGCCAATCCGGATGCCATGGGGTGGTTGGATGAGTAGCCGGCCCGTGGGGCTGCCATGACGGACGCCACGTCGCGGGAGGCCGCATAGATGCTGGGCCGCCTGCGCTCCCTGTTCGCGCGCGCCGCTCCCGCGGCCTCGTCGTCGCAATCCGGCGGGCGTGTCGATCATGGGGCACATGTTCATGCCCGAGCCGGGCGCATTTCCACAAGCGCGCAGAGGATTTTCGAGGCGCGTTTCGCTGCGGCGGTACAGGGCCGGATCGCCGCCGGCGCGGGCAGCGTGAAGGCGCTCGCCGCTGTCTGCGGGGATGTCGACCCGTCGACCTTCCGCGCCTGGATCGACCAGCGCCAGAGGGTGCCCGCCTGGGCGGTCTACGCCCTCGCCGAGCACTTCTGCCAGGACGGCGACCCCGGGTTTCTGGCCGACCTGTTCGACGACCTGATCGAGCACCCGGCCGAAACCCGCCTGCGAGAGGCGCGGCGGGCCATCGAGGACGCGGCCCGGCTGCTCGGCCGCGATGGAGGGACGTGATGCGGACACCTCGGATGTGGGTGATGGGCGGTCTGGTGACGGCCGGGGCCCTGATGATCGCCGACCTGCTGGTGGGTGCCCCATGAGCACGCTGACGCTGGCCCTGGACCTCGCCCACCCGGCGGCCCCGGCCGTGCTGCGAGCGATTGCCCAGGCCCTGGCGCCGGCCGAGGCGGCGCGGGCTGTAGCAGGCCCATCGCCGCCGGCCGAA
>CAZEQG010000015.1:0-16029 GCA_964514295.1 uncultured Alphaproteobacteria bacterium | reverse complement strand
TGGCTGGCGTGCCGGAGGGCCGGGCGGGCGAGCTGCTGGCCTGGCTGACGGGGCAGGGGCTCGCCGCTGGGCTCGACTGCGGCAGCGATCTTCCCGCCGCACGGGCGCTGCTGTCAGGCGTAGGTGGCGGGCCGGCGATCATGGTCGACTGCGCGGCGGTGGCCGATGGCTCGCCCTTGGTGGGGCCGCTGCTGGCGCTGGCGCGCCAAGCGGCGGGCGCAGGGCGGCGGCTGATCCTGACCCGGCTGCGGCTGCGCAACCTGACGGCCCTTGCGGTGCTGCCGGTGGAATTTGCCACCGACTGACCCCGGCCCGGGCTTGTCCTTGGACGGTGACTTCCCGATGGAACGCGCCGGATTTGCTTTGTAGTGTGCTGCCACGCAAATGCGGTCAGAACGATGGGAGGCAGGCAATGATATTGCGCAACACGCTGATGGCCGGGGCGGCCGTGCTGGCTCTGGCGGCGGCGGCGCCCGAGGCCGGCGCACAGGTGAAGATCGGCATGGTGACGACGCTGTCGACGCCGGGCGGCTATCTCGGCGAGGACGTCCGCGATGCCTTCCTGCTGGCGATGGAGGAGGAGGGCGGCAAGCTGGGTGGCGTCGCCGTCACCCTGATGGTGGAGGATGACGGGCTGAAGCCGCCGCAGGGCCTGCAGATCGCCGACAAGTTCCTCAAGCGCGACGAGGCGAAGATCCTGACCGGCATCATCTTCTCGAACGTTGCCGGGGCGGTGGTGCCGAAGGTGCTGGAGGCCGGCGCCTTTTATGTGTCGCCCAATGCCGGGCCGTCCAACTTCGCCGGCAAGGGCTGCCACAAGAACTACTTCGTCGCCTCCTGGCAGAACGACACGCTGCATGAATCCGCCGGCCAGTATGCGACCAATCTCGGCTACAAGCGCATGGTGATCCTCGCCCCCAACTATCAGGCGGGCAAGGATGCGCTGACCGGCTTCAAGCGCTTCTTCAAGGGCGAGGTGATCGAGGAGATCTACACCAAGCTCGACCAGACCGACTTCGCGCCCGAGATGGCCCGCATCCGCGCCGCCCGGCCGGACGCGGTGTTCCAGTTCCATCCCGGCGGGCTCGGCATCAACTTCCTGAAGCAGTATGTCCAGGCCGGCCTGAAGGACAGCGTGCCGATGGTGGTGGCCGCTCCGTCGATGGACGTGCGGATCATGGCGGCGGTGGGCGATGCCGCGCTCGGCGTGAAGAACACCTCGCACTACAACATCGATTTCGACAACGCCGCCAACAGGAAGTTCGTGGAAGGCTTCCGCAGGAAGTACAACCGCGAGCCGACCGACTATGCCAGCCAGGGCTACGACACGGCCAAGCTGATCGGCTCGGCCCTGAAGGCCGTGGGCGGCGACCTGAAGAAGGAGGATGCCTTCCGGGCGGCGCTGCAGAAGGCGAATTTCGAATCGACGCGCGGCAAGTTCAACTTCGGCCGCAACCACCACCCGGTGCAGGACTGGTACGCCCGCGAGGTGACCAAGGGGCCGGACGGCAAGCTGTTCATGAAGACCGTCGGCAAGGTGATGGAGAACCGCGGCGACGCCTACGCCTCCGAATGCGGCTTGTGACGCCTGACCGCCCGGCGACCGCCCGCCCCTGCCGCACGGGCAGGGGCGGCATCCGCCGGACGCCACCGCCATGCTGCTGCTGATCGAGCAGCTCCTGAACGGGCTGCAGTTCGGCATCATGCTGTTCCTGCTGGCGGCCGGGCTCACCCTGATCTTCGGCATCATGGGCGTGATCAACCTCGCCCATGGCTCGCTCTACATGCTGGGTGCCTTCGTCGCGGCGGCCGTCACCAACTGGTCGGGTTCCTTCCTGGTCGGGGCCGCGGTGGCCCTGCCGGCGGCGGCGCTCGCCGGGATCGCGGTCGAGGTGGTGGTGATCCGCCGCCTCTACGCCCGCGACCATCTTGACCAGGTGCTGGCGACCTTCGGGCTGATCCTGTTCGCCAATGAGGCGGTGGCGATGGTGTGGGGCAGGCCGCCGCAGTTCGTGCGCGTGCCGCCCTTCCTGGACGGCGCCGTCGAGATCGTGCCCGGCGTGCCCTATCCGGTCTACCGGCTTGCCATCATCGCCGTTGGCCTTGCCGTCGCGGTGGGGCTGTGGCTGCTGATCCAGCGCACCCGCATCGGCATGCTGATCCGGGCCGGCGCCACGCATCGCGAGATGGTGGCCGCACTGGGCGTGGATATCCGCCTGCTCTACACGGCCGTTTTCGGGTTGGGGGCGCTGCTGGCGGGCCTTGCCGGGGTGATGGCGGGGCCGCTGTTTTCGGTGCAGGTCGGCATGGGCGAGCAGATCCTGATCCTCACCTTCGTTGTCATCGTGATCGGCGGGCTCGGCTCCATCCGCGGCGCCCTGGCCGGCGCCCTGCTGGTCGGCCTTACCGACACGCTGGGCCGCAGCTTCCTGAAGAGCGGCCTCGCGCTGGTGCTGCCGCCCTCGGCCGCCGACGGCATCGGGGCGGCGCTCGCCTCGATGCTGATCTATCTGTTGATGGCGGTGGTGCTGGTGCTGCGGCCGCGCGGCCTGTTTCCGGCGATGGGCGGGCGTTGACCCGCAAGGGCTGGATCGCGCTGGCGGTGTTCGCCACGCTTGCCCTGCTGCCGCCACTGGCGCTGGCGGCCGGCGACAAGTTCCTGGTGTCGCTGGGCGCCAGGGTGCTGATCTATGCGCTGGCGGCGGTATCGCTCGACCTGATCCTGGGCTTCGGCGGGATGGTCAGCTTCGGCCATGCGGCCTATCTCGGCATCGGCGGCTATGTCGTCGGCATCCTGGCCTTCCACCAGATGGAGGGGGACTGGTTCGGCACCAGCCAGGCGCTGATCGCCTGGCCGCTCGCCGTCGCCGCCTCGGCGCTCGCGGCGCTTGCCTTCGGGGCGCTGTCGCTGCGCACCGGCGGCGTGCATTTCATCATGATCACGCTTGCCTTCGCGCAGATGGTGTTCTTCCTGTTCGTGTCGCTCGAATACTACGGCGGCGATGACGGGCTGATGGTGCCGACGCGCTCCAGCCTGCCCGGCCTGCGGCTCGGCGACGATGTGACCTTCTACTATGTCTGCCTGGCGCTGCTGGCGGCCTTCACCCTGCTCTGCGCCCGGATCGTCAATTCGCGCTTCGGCATGGTGCTGCGCGGGGCACGGCAGAACGAGCGGCGGATGGCCTCGCTCGGCTTCCCGGTCTACCGCTACCGGCTGGCCGCCTTCGTGATCGCCGGGGCGGGGGCGGGGCTGGCCGGCTGCCTTTATGTGAACCATGGCAGCTATGCCAGCCCGGACATGATGGCCTGGACCAAGTCGGGCGAGATCATGGTCATGGTGATCCTGGGCGGCATGGGCACCCTGATCGGGCCGATCCTGGGGGCGGCCACGCTGCTGATGCTGGAATCGCAGCTCTCCGGCCTGACCGAGCACTGGATGGCGATACTGGGCCCCTTTCTGCTGCTGGTCGTGCTGTTCGCCCGGCGCGGCCTGCACGGCCTGCTGATGGGCCGCGCGCCCGATGCTTGAGGTGGTGGGGCTGGTCAAGCGCTTCGGCGCCCTGGCCGCGACCGACGGGCTGGACCTTGCCGTGGCGGCGGGCGAATGCCGCGCCGTGATCGGCCCCAACGGCGCCGGCAAGACCACGCTGATCAACCAGATCACCGGCGAGATCGCGCCCGATGCCGGGCGCATCCGCTTCCGCGGGCGCGATGTCACGATGCTGCCGGTGCATGCCCGGGCCCGCATGGGCCTGGCCCGCAGCTACCAGATCACCTCGGTGATGCCCGGCTTCACAGCCGAGGACAATGTCGCGGTCGCGGTCCAGGCCGGCCAGGGCCACAGCTTCCGCTTCCTTGCCAATGCCAGGCGCGACCGCCGCCTGCGCGAGCCGGCCCGCGCCCTGCTGGAGCAGGTGGGGCTGGGAGGCCGTGCCGATGTGCCGGCGGCGCTGATGTCGCATGGCGAGCACCGGCAGCTCGAACTGGCCATGGCGCTGGCGGGCGAACCGGCGATGCTGCTGCTGGACGAGCCGATGGCCGGCATGGGGGGCGAGGATGCCGCCCGCATGGTGGCGGCGCTCAAGGCCCTGAAGGGCCGCTATACCATGATGCTGGTCGAGCACGACATGGACGCCGTGTTCGCCCTGGCCGACAGCATCACCGTGCTGGTCTACGGCCGCGCCATCGCCACCGGCACGCCCGAGGCGATTCGCGCCGATCCGGCCGTGCGCGCCGCCTATCTGGGGGAGGAGGAATGACGCTGCTGGCCGTCGAGGGCGTCGAGACCTTCTATGGCGCCTCGCAGGCGCTGTTCGGGGTGTCGCTGACGGTGGGCGCCGGCGAGGTGGTGGCGCTGATGGGCCGCAACGGCATGGGCAAGACCACCACGATCCGCTCGATCCTGGGCCTGACCCCGCCGCGCCGTGGCAGTGTGCGCTTCAAGGGAAGGGAATGGGCGGGCGAGCCGGCACACCGCGTCGCCCGGGCCGGCATCGGACTGGTGCCGGAGGGGCGGCTGATCTTTCCCGCCCTCAGCGTCGGCGAGAACCTGCTGGCGACGGCGGTGCCGCGCGGCCCCTGGACGCTGGACAGGGTGTTCGCCCTGTTCCCGCGCCTGGCCGAGCGGCGCGAGCAGCCCGGCACCACGCTGTCGGGCGGCGAGCAGCAGATGCTGGCGATCGGCCGGGCGCTGATGACCAACCCCGACCTGCTGATCCTGGATGAGGCGACGGAGGGCCTGGCGCCCCTGGTGCGGGCCGAGATCTGGCGCTGCCTGGCGGGGCTGAAGGCCGCCGGCCAGTCGATCCTGGTGGTCGACAAGAACCTCCGCGCCATCCTGGACCTTGCCGACCGCGCCTATGTGCTGGAGCGCGGCCGGGTCGCCTGGCACGGGGACGGCCGCGCGCTCGCCGCCGATCCCGAGGTGTCGCACCGCTATCTCGGGGTGTAGCTACACCCGTTCGGCCAGCAGCGAGAGCTGGGCCGGCATCGCGCCACCTTCCATGTCGGTCAGCCGGATCGGGTAGTCGCCGGTGAAGCAGGCATCGCAGAACTGCGGCGCCTCGTTGCGGCGGCCGGGTTCGCCCATCGCCCGGTGCAGCCCGTCTATCGACACGAAGGCGAGCGAATCGACGCCGATCACCCGGGCCATGCCGGCAACATCGAAGCGATGGGCCAGCAGCTTGTCCTTGGACGGCGTATCGACACCGTAGAAGCAGGAATGGGTGGTCGGGGGGCTGGCGATGCGCATGTGCACCTCCGTGGCACCGGCGGCGCGCACCATCTCCACGATCTTGGTCGAGGTGGTGCCGCGCACGATCGAATCATCGACCAGGATCACCCGCTTGCCCTTCAGCTCGGACAGGTTGGCGTTGTGCTTCAGCTTCACGCCGAGGTGGCGGATCTGGTCCGTCGGCTCGATGAAGGTGCGGCCGACATAGTGGTTGCGGATGATGCCGAGCTCGAAGGGAATGCCGGACTGCGCGGCATAGCCGATGGCGGCGGGCACGCCCGAATCGGGCACCGGCACCACGGCATCGGCAGGGACCGGGGTTTCCTTGGCCAGTTCCATGCCGATCTTCTTGCGCGCCTCATAGACCGAACGGCCCTCGACCACGCTGTCGGGGCGGGCGAAATAGATGTGCTCGAAGATGCAGAAGCGCTTGCGGTGCGGCGGGAAGGGCTTGCGCGAGTGCAGGCCCTTGGCGTCGATCACCACCATCTCGCCCGGTTCGACATCGCGCACGAACGCCGCGCCCAGGATGTCGAGCCCCACCGTCTCCGACGACAGGATCCAGCTATCGCCCATGCGCCCCAGCACCAGCGGGCGCACGCCCACCGGATCGCGCACGCCGACGACCGCGTCGTCCATCAGCGCAACCAGGGAATAGGCGCCTTCGACCTGGCGGAACGCCTCGATCATGCGGTCCAGCGGCGGCCCGTCGGCCGTCGCCATCAGGTGGAAGAACACTTCCGTGTCGGTGGTCGACTGGAACAGGCAGCCGCGCCGCACCAGCATCCGGCGGAGCTGATAGGCGTTGGTCAGGTTGCCGTTATGGGCCAGCGCCATGCCGCCGAACTCGAACTCGGCAAACAGCGGCTGCACGTTGCGCAGCACCGTGTCGCCGGTGGTGGCATAGCGGTTGTGGCCGATCGCGGCATGCCCGCCGAGGCGCTGGATGACGCTGGCATCGCTGAAATTGTCGCCGACCAGGCCCATGCCGCGATGGGCGTTGAAGCGCTGGCCGTCGAAGGCGACGATGCCGGTCGCCTCCTGGCCGCGGTGCTGCAGGGCGTGCAGGCCGAGTGCCGTGTGGGCGGCGGCATCCGGGCTGCCATAGATGCCGAAGATCGCGCACTCCTCGTGCAGCTTGTCGTCGTCAAAGGGATTGGTTGTCACGCGCATGGCCATGCCTCAGCGGTTCGAGTCGATCAGGCGATCCAGATCCCTGCGTTGCCTTTGGTCGTAACCTTCCTTGGCCGGCCCCGCATCGCTGCGGGCCGGCGGGTCGACCAGGCGCTGGAAGGTGGCTTCCCGCGCCCGCTCGAAATCGCCTGCCTGTCCGACCCGGCCGGACACCGCGGCCCGGGCCTCGCGCGGCAGCAGCCGCGTCAGCTCGCCGGCAAGGTCGCGGACGGTCGGGTAGAGCTTCGCCGAGGTCAGCCAGGAAGGCTGTTCGGCCGGCGGCACCGCCCAGGCGTAGAGCATATAGGCCGCCACCACGACGAATGCACCCCTGGCGATGCCGAACAGGAAGCCCAGCGCCCGGTCCACCGCCGACAGCGCGGTGCCGCGCACCCGGATCGCGATGGCGTGGCTGACCAGCGACAGCACCACCAGGCTCACCAGGAACAGGGCGAGCGCGGTGACGCCATCGGCCAGCCATTCCGGGGTGATGTACTCGCGCCCATAGGGGCGGGCCGGGTGGAAGCCGTAGAGGGCGACCAGCGCCGCGCCGACCCAGGCCCCGATCGCCATCACCTCGCGGGCGAAGCCGCGCAGATAGGCAAAGCCCGCCGACACCAGCAGCACCAGCAGCACGCCCGCATCGGCGGCGTTGATCGCGGTCATGCCCGGCCCATCATGCGCGCCGGCGCCTGCCGGGTGAAGCGCTCGACCAGGTGGCTGAGCTGGGGCACCGGCTCGACGGCGATGCCGCCCTCGGCGATCGCCTTTTCCCTTTTCCGGCCCGCCGGCATCAGGGCGCGCTTGAAGCCGAGCTTCGCCGCCTCCTTCAGCCGCTGGCTCGACTGCGTCACCGCCCTGACCTCTCCGGACAGGCCGATCTCGCCGAACACCACGGCATCGGCCGGCACCGCGATGCCGGTCAGCGAGGAGACGATGGCGGCGGCGACGGCAAGATCGGCAGCGGGCTCGGCGATGCGCAGGCCGCCCGCGATGTTCAGGAACACGTCCGCCCCCGCCAGGGTGACCCCGCAGCGCGCCTCCAGCACCGCGATCACCATGGCCAGGCGCCCGCCATCCCAGCCCACCGTGGTGCGGCGGGGCGTGCTGAACGGGGTGGGTGCCACCAGCGCCTGCACCTCCACCAGCACCGGCCGGGTGCCCTCGATGCCGGCAAAGACGGCCGCGCCCGACACGTCATCGCGGCGGTCCGCCAGGAACAGGGCCGAGGGGTTGGCGACCTCGGCCAGGCCGCGATCGGTCATCTCGAACACGCCGATCTCGTCGGTCGCACCGAAGCGGTTCTTGACCGCCCGCAGGATGCGGAACTGGTGGCCGCGCTCGCCCTCGAAATACAGCACCGTGTCGACCATGTGCTCCAGCACCCGCGGGCCGGCGATCGCCCCATCCTTGGTGACGTGGCCGACGAACAGCACGCAGAAGCCGCGGCGCTTGGCCAGCCGGATCAGCTCCTGCGCGCTCGCCCGCACCTGGGCGACGGTGCCGGGGGCGGAATCGAGGCTGTCGACGAACAGGGTCTGGATCGAATCCACCACCACCACGTCCTTCGGCCCGGCCGCGTCGAGCGAGGCCAGGATGTCGCGGACGGCGGTGGCCGCGGCCAGCCGCACCGGAGCCGCCGACAGGCCCAGGCGCCGGGCGCGCAGGCGCACCTGATCCACCGCCTCCTCGCCCGAGATATAGGTGGCGGTGCCGGCCGTCGCCACCGCGGCCGCCACCTGCAGCAGCAGGGTGGACTTGCCGATGCCCGGGTCGCCGCCGATCAGGATCGCCGCCCCCGGTACCAGCCCGCCGCCCGTCACCCGGTCGAATTCGGCGATGCCGCTCATCAGGCGTGGCGGTGCTTCGGCCTCTCCGGTCAGGCCGACGAAGGCGATGCGTCTGCCGCCATCGGGTTTCAGGGATTTCGGCGCGGCCGCTTCGCCGGCTTCCTCGACGATCGTGTTCCAGGCGCCGCAGGCGTCGCACCGCCCCTGCCAGCGCGGGCTGACCGCGCCGCAGGCCTGGCAGACATGGCGCGACGCCTTGACCATCAGCCCGCCGCAGCGGCCGTGGGCAGCGGCACGGTAGTGGCGGGCGACGCCGCGGTCACGGGCGGTTCACCTGCATCTGGATCGGCCCTTCGGCGCGGCCGTGGATGAACTGGTCGACGAAGGGATTGCCCGAATGGTCCATCTCGGCGATCGGGCCTTCCCACTGGATGCGGGCGTCGTGGATCATGGCGATGCGGTCGGCGATCTTGCGGGCGCTGATCATGTCATGGGTGATCGACACGGCGGTCGCCCCCAGGCGCTCGACGCATTCCACGATCAGGTTGTTGATCACGTCGCTCATGATCGGGTCGAGCCCGGTGGTGGGCTCGTCGAAGAAGATGATCTCGGGCTCGGTGGCGATGGCGCGCGCCAGTGCCACGCGCTTCTGCATGCCACCCGACAGCTCGGCCGGGTAGAGCTCGCCCACCGCCGGCGCCAGCCCCACCTTGGCCAGGGTGTCGATGGCGATGGGCTTGGCCTCCCGCCGGGACATGCGGCGGCCCTGGATCAGGCCGAAGGCGACATTCTCCCAGACCAGCAGGCTGTCGAACAGCGCCCCTCCCTGGAACAGCATGCCGAACTTCGCCATCACCCGGTCGCGCTCGCTGCCCCGGGCCCCGGCCGTCTCCTCGCCATCGATCATGACGCTGCCGGAATCCGGCCGGATCAGGCCCAGGATGCACTTCAGCAGCACCGACTTGCCCGATCCCGAGCCGCCGATCACCACCAGCGACTGGCCGCGGGTGACGGTGAGGTCCACCCCGTCCAGCACGACCTTCGGGCCGAAGGCCTTGCGCAGCCCCTTGATGGCGATCTTGGCGGTGTCGGTCATCGCGCGAAGAACAGCTCGGTGATGAGATAGTTGGCGATCAGGATCAGGATCGAGGCCGAGACCACCGCGTTGGTCGTCGCCTGGCCCACGCCCTGGGCGCCGCGGCCGGAATTGTAGCCGTGGTAGCAGCCCATCAGCGAAACCAGGAAACCGAACACCGATGCCTTCACCAGACCGGAGAAAACATCATTGAATTCAAGATATTCCAGCGTGCTCTTGAGGTAGGCGGCGGCGTTGAAGTCGAGCTTGTGGACGCCGACGAGGAAGCCGCCGAACACGCCGATGACATCGCCGATCAGCACCAGCAGCGGCAGCATGGTGACACCCGCGATCAGGCGGGGGGCGACGAGGTACTTGAACGGGTTGGTGGACAGCGTGGTCAGCGCGTCGATCTGCTCGGTCACGCGCATGGTGCCGATCTCCGCCGCCATGGCGGCACCGATGCGCCCGGCCACCATCAGCCCTGCCAGCACCGGCCCCAGTTCCCGGGTCATCGACAGCACCACCACCGTGGCGACCGCGCTTTCGGCCGAGAACCGGGCAAAGCCGGTATAGCTCTGCAGCGCCAGGACCATGCCGGAGAAAAGCGTGGTCAGACCGACCACCGGCAGCGAGTAGTAGCCGATGTCGATCATCTGCCGCAGGATCAGGCGCGGATAGTAGGGCGGCCGCAGCGCCGACTGCACCGCCTCGCCGGTGAACAGGGCGAGCCGCCCGGCGGCGGCCAGGAAGGCCAGGAAGGCGGCGCCGATGGAGGCCAGCGCCGTCACGCCCAGGCCTCGTAGCGGCGGCGGTAGCGGCGGCCCAGCCCGGTCAGGATCTCATAGGCGATGGTGCCCACGGCCGCGGCCAGGTCATGCACGGTCCATTGCCCGTCCAGCACATCCACGAGATCGCCGGGCACCACCTCATGGCCGGTCACGTCCAGTGTCACGAGGTCCATCGACACCCGGCCGATCACCGGCACCGGCGCTCCGCCGATCCGGCAGAGCCGCCCGGGAGCGCCTGCGGCCCGCAGGTATCCGTCAGCGTAACCCATTGCGATGGTTGCGACTTTTCCCGGTTGCGCCACGGAGTGCGCGGCACCGTAACCGACGGTCATACCCCTGTCAACGTGGCGGACCTGCAGGACCCGCGCCTGCAGCCGCAGGACCGGCCGCAGGCCGGGCGCCGCCCAGCCGCCATAGAGGGCCACACCGGGCCGGGCAAGATCGCTGGCGAAGCCGGGGCCGAGATGGAGGCCGGCGGAGTTGGCAAGGCTGGTGGCGGCGGGCGGCAGGCGGGCGAGGATGGCGCGGAAGCGCGCCGCCTGGGCGGCGTTCATCGGGTGCTCCGGCTCATCGGCGCAGGCCAGATGCGTCAGCCAGTGGCTGACCGCGAGGTCGCGCGGCGGGTCAGCGGCCAGGCGCTCCTGTTCGTCCGGGCCAAGTCCCAGCCGGTTCATCCCGGTATCGAGATGGACCATCGCCGCCTGCGGCCGACCCCGCCACAGCGCGATCTGGCCGAGGTCGTTCAGCACCGGCGTCAGGTCATGCGCCTCGAATTCGGCCAGGGTGCCGGGGGCAAGCCCGTTCAGCACGGCGATGCGCGCCGCCGGCAGCAGCGCCCGCAGCACCACCCCCTCGTCGAGATGGGCGACGAAGAAGTCGCGGCAGCCGGCCGCCCACAGGGCCGGGGCGATGGCGGCGGCACCGCAGCCATAGGCATCGGCCTTCAGCACCGCCGCACAGGCGCCCGGCGCCGCGCGGTCCGCCAGCACCCGCCAATTGGCGGCGATGGCGGCGGGATCGATGGTCAGGATCGATCGGCCGTCGTCAGCCATGCGAGTAGGGCAGGCGGTCCGCGGCGGCGAGGTTGTAGAAGCGCGTCGTCTCGCCCTCGAAGCCGAGCTTCACGGAATCGACCGGGCCATGGCGGTTCTTGGCCACCAGCACCTCGGCCATGCCATGCGCGAAGCCCATCCGCTTCTCCCAGGCCTCCCGCCTTTCCCGGCCCTTCGGGCTGTCGTCGGAGGGATCGGGCTCCTGCTGCTTGAGATAGTATTCCTCGCGATAGACGAACAGCACCATGTCGGCGTCCTGCTCGATCGAGCCGGATTCCCGCAGGTCGGCGAGCTGCGGGCGCTTGTCCTCGCGCTTCTCGACCTCGCGGCTGAGCTGGGACAGGGCAAGCACGGGAACGTTCAGCTCCTTGGCGATGGCCTTCAGCCCGCGCGTGATGTCGGACACTTCCTGGACGCGGTTTTCCTGCTTGCTGCCGGCGCTGGGCCGCATGAGCTGGAGATAGTCGACGATCAGCAGGCCGAGCCCGCGCCGGCGCTTGAGCCGGCGGGCGCGGCTGCGCACCGCAGTGACGGTGGCGGCCGGGGTATCGTCGATGAACAGCGGGATGGACTCCAGCCGCCGGCTGGCCTCGATCAGCCCGTGGAACTGATCGGGCGACAGCGCGCCGCGGCGGATCTTCTCGCCCGGGATCTCGGTCTGCTCGGCCAGGATGCGGGTGGCGAGCTGCTCGGCCGACATTTCCAGCGAGAAGAAGGCAACCGGCATGGAGCGTGAAGGATCGGTCAGCCCCTGGGCGGCGACGTGATAGGCGATGTTGGTGGCCAGCGCCGTCTTGCCCATGCCCGGCCGTCCGGCAAGGATCACCAGATCGGAATTGTGCAGGCCGCCGAGCAGCGCGTCGAGATCGGTGAAGCCGCTGGGCGCGCCGGTCAGCCGGCCGTCGTGCCGGGCGGCCAGGTCGGCCTGCGCGATCGCCTGTGCCATTGCCTTTGAGAAGGGCTGGAAATCGGCCTCGACGGCGCCGGTCTCGGCGAGGCGGTACAGGCTCGCCTCCGCCTCCTCCAGAAGTTGCGCGGCCTCGCGGTCGATGTCGTGGCGGTAGGCGTCGTTCACCACCGTCTCGCCGAAGCCGATGAGCTGGCGGCGCAGCGACAGGTCGCGCAGCACCTCCGCATAGCCCTGCGCATCGACCACGGTGACCACGGCGGCGGCGAGCTGGGCGAGATAGCGGGCACCGCCCACCTCGGCCAGGTCGGGGTCCTGGTCGAAGAGATTGCGCAGCGTGTTTGCGTCGGCGATCTGGCCGCGCTCCACCAGCTTGCCGATCGCGGCATAGAGGCGGCCGTTCACCTGATCGGCGAAATCCTCGGCCCGCAGGATCTCGGCCACCCGCTCATAGGCGGCGTTGTTGACCAGGAGGGCGCCCAGCAGCGCCTGCTCGGCCTCGATGTTGTGTGGCGGGACGCGCGGCGGGACCGGCGGCACGGCGGCATCCCGGCGGGGCAGGGCGGCGACGTTCGAGGCAAGGGGTTCCATCGCCCGATGATACCCCGGAAGCGGCGGCGAGGGGAGCCGATCGCCGGCACGGCGCTGTGGAACCCCGGGATCAACAGCCTGTCAAAACCGGGGATGAAACCGCCAGCGCCCTGGGCCGATTGGCTCTGCGGCCCCGCAGCGCCGCCCGCGGCAGGTCAGCCGAAGGCCTTGAAGGTGATGATCGTGAAGGTGTCCTTCACGCCGGGCAGCGTCTGCAGCTTTTCGGTCACGAAGTGGCCGATATCCTCGCCATCGTTAAGATAGCACTTCATCAGAAGGTCGTACTGCCCTGATACAGAATGAACTTCTGAGACCTGCTCGATGCCGAGCACGGCATCATCGGCGACCTTGTAGGCTTTGCCGAGCTCGCATTTCACCATGACGAAAATGGTCTGCATCTGAGGCGGGTCCGTTGCGCGGGGGGATCAGCCCTTGGCGCTGCGCGCCGGGCGCAGCAGGAAGGCCGGCACATGATCGCCGAGGCCGACCACGGGAACCGCATCCTCGGCCGTGTCGATGATCGCCTGGCGCCGGTCGCCGTGATGGCGGTCGCCGTGATGGCGTTCACCCGGGCGCCGCTCGCCGCGGAAGCGATCGCCATGCGGCCGGTCGCCGTGGGGCCGGTCGCCATAGGGACGGTCGGGATGGGCGGCGGCGGTCTCGAAGTCCATCTCCTTGGGAATGGGGATGACGCTGGCGGCAGGGACAGCGATCCGCTCGACCAGTCCGCCCCAGCCGGGGACGGCGATGACCCGGTCGCCCTTGTGGATGCCCTTGACGCCCTCGCCGATCGCCTCGACCACGCCCGCCACCTCGGCACCGGGGGCGAAGGGCCGCTCGGGCCGGAACTGGTATTTGTCCTCGATGATCAGGGTGTCGGGAAAGTTGATGCCCACGGCCTTGACCTCGATGACCACCTGGCCGGCCCCGGGTGTCGGGTCCGGGATCTCCTCGACCACCAGGGTTTCCGGGCCACCGGGGGCCTTGGACAGGACTGCGCGCATGGAGCACCTTTCGGCGTGGGAGGGGGCAGGCGGGGTGGCGACTTGCCACCCCCATGCCCGGGACGGTAACGCTCCGGCCCCGAACTGGAAAGACAGGAACCGGCCCGGCCGGGCCGCGGAGACCCCGAGATGACCCGACCCGCCCTGATCCTGCACGGAGGCGCCGGCGCCCGGCGCAGCCGCGACTACACGGCCGAGCGCGGCCATATGGTCGAGGTGGTGCGCGCGATGCAGGCCCGACTGGAGGCGGGCGAGGCCGCGCTGGACGTGGCGGTCGAGGCCGTGTGCCTGCTGGAGGACTCGGGCCTCTATGTCGCCGGGCGCGGCGCCTCGCCCAATCGGGACGGGGACTATGAGCTGGACGCCAGCCTGATGGACGGCGCGACCGGACGGGCCGGGGGCATCGCCGCCCTGCAGGGGTTCCGCAATCCGGTGCGGGCCGCCCGGGCCGTCATGTACCACACGCCGCACGTGCTGCTGGTCGGCGAGGGGGCGCGGCGCTTCTGCGAGGATCAGGGGCTGGAGCCAGTCCCCGGCGGCGACGACTGGTTCACCCGGGCGGGACAGGGCGAGGACAACCACCCGCCCGGGACGCTGGCGCACGGCACGGTCGGCTGCTGCGTGCTGGACACGCAGGGACGGCTGGCGGCGGCGACCTCGACCGCCGGGGTGTTCGGCAAGCTGCCGGGACGGGTCGGCGACACCCCCCTGCCCGCCAGCGGCACCTGGGCGGACGGCCATGCGGCGGTGTCCTCCACCGGTCAGGGCGAGTATTTCATCCGCACGGCGGCGGCGGCCCAGGTCGCCTGGCGCGTCGCCTCGGGCCAGTCGGTGGCCGAGGCCGGACAGGCCGTAATCGACGCCATCGGCGCCATGGGCGGCGACGGCGGCCTGATCGCGCTCGACCGCGAGGGCCGATACGCCGACCCCTACAACAGCCAGGGCATGAAGCGGGCCTGGCTGACCCCCGCAGGCGAGGTCGGCGTGGCCGTCTTCGACGACTGAGCCCGCTCAGGCCGACAGGCAGACCACCTGGGCGACGCGCAGGTCGCGGCGCAGGGCGTCGGCGACGCGGCCGTAGTTGACCAGGGTGACGGGCTCCGGGAGCGGCCGGGCATCCCGGTCGGGCACGCCCCGGATGGCGGGCCCGAAGGTGTCGGGGGCGGTGGTGTAGATCCGGCCCCGGCGGGGGGCCTCGGCGATGGTCACGCCCAGAACCCGGCCCTGACGATCCAGCACCGGGGCGCCGGAAAGGCCCGACAGGGTGCCCCTCAGCCCCGCCGTGCGGCCGACCTCGGCCCAGGCCAGCACCGGCTCGTCGCGCTCGCCCCGCCCCCGGATACGAAAGGTTTCCCGGCCCAGCAGGCGCGAGGTGACCTCACCGGCCCGGCCCTGGGGATAGCCGGGGTGGAAGCCACGCTGGCCCTTGCGAAGCTGCGGGTTCTCGACCACCGCCAGCGGATCCGGCCCGCCCTCGGTGATCAGAACGGCGATGTCGGCCCGGGGCGCGAGGCGCAGGCTGGCCGCCACGGCACGCCCCCCGCCGACCATCAGCGCCGGCTTGCGGCAGCCCTCGACCACATGGCGGGCGGTAACCCAGCGGCCCTCGCCGGCGATGGCGAAGGCCGTGCCCGAGGCGGGCTGGAAGGGAATGTCCGGCGCATTGAGGGTGACGGCCGGGTCAAAGGGCGTAACGGGCCCCAAGAGCGCGCCCTCGACCCTGTCCGGGGCGGGCGGCGGCGGCGGGGTATAGACTTCCTCGCGGCGGTCCAGGGCCCAGATCAGGATCGCTATCGACAGGAGACCGTAGAAGGCCCAGTCGGTCAGTCGGCCCATGCGCGCCCCCTAGCCCGCGAGGGCCGCGCCGAGGATCAGGGCGGTCGCCAGCTTGGCCCCGACCAGCAGCACGGCGGCCGAGACCTCGCCCTCGCGGATGCGCTGGGGCAGGCCGGTCAGCAGCATGTCGACCAGGCGGAAGACGAACAGCTGCAACACCACGGTCGCCACGCCCCAGATGACGATGTCGCGGATCGAGGTCGAGACCGACAGGCTGATGGCCAGCGGCATGGCCAGACCGATCAGCACGCCGGCAAAGGCCACGGCGGCGGCGGAATTGCCCTCGCGGATCAGGGCGACCTCCTTCCAGGGGGTCAGCAGGGCATAGAGGGTGGCCCCGACCACCAGCAGGGCGATGGTCACCGCCAGATGGATGATCAGCACGGGAAAGCCCCGGGCGAAGGCCTGGACTTCGGGACTGGTCAGGACGCTGGAGAGGGACGAGGAGTCCATGGAGGGAGTATGCGGGGCCTGAGGATCACGGAAGAAACAACCGCTCCCCGTCCTTGCCTCAATCCAGCCCCAATCCGCAAGCGCGCCGGAGCCACAGTCTGTGACGAAAGGTTACGGGGTGGGG